>CAIPNE010000645.1 GCA_903866355.1 uncultured Gammaproteobacteria bacterium | reverse complement strand
GTCCTACGGTCTGAATGATGCCAGTAAACATCCGAGCAATATCGAGGATGCGTTCGCCAGCGTCAAGCCGGCGCAAGCACACTGGTTAAACGCAGATCCTGGCCCACCTGGCGCGCCTCCACGAAGCGCCACCGCGCGGCGTCCTGAAGTTGGCTCAAGGCGCGCATGGCGAAGGCGCTGCGGGCGTCGTGCCCTAAGATCACGGGCGCCAAATAAGTAATGAGTTCGTCCACCAAACCGGCGTCCAACAGGCTGCCAGCCAGCGTTGGGCCGGTTTCAACCAGCACCTCGTTGAACTCCAAGGCCGCTAGGCGCGCCATCAACGCCCCAAGATCGATGCCGGCGGGCGCCGTAGGCAACACCTCGATACAGGCACCGGCCTCCAGCAAGGGCGCGTGTCGGCGCATCTCGGTACAGGTCGTAAACAGATAGCAAACGCCGGGGCCGGTCAGAATTTGCGCGTTAGCGGGCGTGCGCAAATGGGTATCGAGCACCGCGCGTGCGGGCGGCCGGGGGCCCGTGTCAAAACGCGGATCGCGCACGTTAAGACGCGGATTGTCCGCCAGCACCGTGCCACTCCCGGTCAAGACCACACAACTGCGCGCGCGCAAACGTTGCACGTCGGCCCGCGCCTCAGCGCTAGTAATCCATTGGCTGTGACCGTTGGACAGCGCCACCTTGCCATCCAGACTCATGCCGACTTTGAGGGTGATAAAAGGTCGGCCCAGCTCGTGACGGCTCCAAAAGCCCCGATTCACGGCGCGCGCCTCGTTCGCCAGCACATCCCCGCACACGGTAATGCCGGCCGCTTCCAGCACCCGCACGCCACCGCCGGCCACCTGCGGATTGGGATCGCCGACGGCATACACCACCCGGGCCACGCCCGCAGCAATCAGGGCCTGCGTGCAGGGCGGGGTGCGACCCTGGTGACAACAGGGCTCTAGCGTGACGTAGGCGGTAGCGCCCCGCGCCCGCTCCCCAGCCAAGCTCAATGCCACCCGCTCCGCGTGGGGGCCACCTGCGTGGTGATGGAAGCCCTCGCTGATGACTTCATCGTGATGCGTGAGGACACAGCCCACGCGTGGATTAGGACGGGTTGAATACACCCCACGCTCAGCCAGACGGAGCGCGCGGGCCATAAAGTGAGCGTCAGTGGGCGTGGGAGTTGGGGGCATGCATTCTAAAAGCGCCGCCGCGAGCCAACGGGCCTCAGCGGGTGGGCTTGGTCTCGGTTTCCGGGATGAGCGCTAACTGGTGATTGCGCAGATTGGGTGGCAAGTCGTTTTCCAGCCGTTCGATTTCTTCCAAGAAGGCGCGGACATCTTCAAAACTGCGATACACCGAGGCAAAGCGCACATAGGCCACTTGGTCTAGCCCGCGCAGTTCGTCCATCACCAGTTCGCCAATGCGGTGAGAATCGATTTCACGCTCGCCGCCTTCGCGCACGCCGCGACGGATGCGGTTGAGCGCGGCCTCGACGAGCGCCATGGCGACGGGTCGTTTCTCTAGCGCTTTAACAATGCCGCTGCGCAGCTTGTGCTCGTTAAAGGTCTCGCGTCGGCCATCGCTTTTAATCACGCGCGGCAGGGTGAGTTCGGCCGTCTCATAGGTGGTGAAGCGGGCTTTACACGCGAGGCACTCGCGCCGCCGCCGAATTTGATCACCCTCCCCAAGTAAGCGCGAGTCGATGACGCGCGTTTCGTCGTGAGTGCAGAACGGGCAATGCATGGTGGTGCTAGGCGGCGCTTAGGGGGGCGTACACGGGGAACTGTTGACACAGCTCTTTGACCTGCGCGCGCACTTTGGCAATCACCTCGGGGGCTTCGATGTGGTCCATCACTTCACACATCCAGTGCGTCACGGTGCGGACTTCGTCCTCGCCAAAACCACGCGTGGTCACCGCCGGCGTCCCCACGCGAATGCCGCTCGTGACAAAGGGTGACTGGGGATCATTGGGCACGGCGTTTTTATTGACCGTGATATACGCCTGCCCGAGTGCTGCATCGACCGCTTTACCGGTTAGCCCTTTAGCCACCAAATCCACGAGCAACAGGTGATTGTCGGTGCCGCCCGAGACCACTTGATAGCCCCGGGAAAGCAGGGTATCTGCCATCACCCGCGCGTTGCGCAAGACTTGCTCTTGGTAGGTCTTGAATTCGGGTGTCATGGCCTCTTTGAACGCCACTGCCTTGGCCGCGATGATGTGCATCAGCGGGCCACCCTGAGTACCTGGGAACACCGCCGAGTTAACTTTTTTCTCGAGGGCTTCGTTGCGCTTACCCAAGATAAGGCCCGCGCGCGGGCCGCGCAGCGTTTTGTGGGTGGTGGAGGTAGTCATATCGGCCAGCGGCACCGGGCTTGGGTATAGCCCAGCTGCCACCAAACCCGCCACATGCGCCATGTCGCAGACCAAGTAGGCCCCCACGGAATCGGCAATTTCGCGAAAGCGCGCCCAATCGACCACGCGTGAATAAGCCGAGAATCCGGCCACCACCAGCTTGGGACGATGCTCGCGCGCAAGGGCCGCCACTTGGTCGTAGGCAATGAGGCCTGTTTTAGGATCGATGCCGTACTGTACGGCGTGGTAGGTGCGGCCAGAAAAATTCACGGCGGCCCCATGGGTAAGATGCCCGCCGTGCGCCAAGCTCATGCCCAGCACACAATCGCCGGGGTTCAGCATGGCCAAATACACCGCCCCGTTGGCCTGTGAACCGGAATGGGGCTGGACGTTGGCATAGTCGGCCCCAAACAGCGCTTGTGCGCGCTCGATGGCGAGCTGCTCCACGACATCCACATACTCGCAGCCACCGTAGTAGCGCTTGCCCGGATAGCCCTCGGCGTACTTATTGGTGAGCACCGAACCGGCCGCCTCGAGCACGGCCGGGCTGGTGTAATTTTCGGAGGCAATGAGCTCGACATGGTCTTCTTGCCGCTGGCATTCGCCGGCCAGCGCATGCCAAAGCTCAGGGTCGTAACCTTGGTTACGCAGGATTTTGGAAAACACGATGGGGAGTCCTCGC
>CAIPNE010000644.1 GCA_903866355.1 uncultured Gammaproteobacteria bacterium | reverse complement strand
TGCTACTGCTAGACGAGCCCACCAATCATCTGGATCTCGACATGCGCCATGCGCTGACCCTCGCATTGCAGGATTTTGCTGGCGCGCTGGTCGTGGTGGCACACGATCGGCATTTGTTGCGGACCACCGCCGATACGCTGCTGTTGGTTAACAATGGGATTGCCCAAGATTGGCTGGGCGATTTGGACGACTACGCCCGTTGGTTGGGCGGCGGGCGGCGCGAGCTGCCTTGGCTGGCGCCCACGTCGGTAGCCACCGTGGTCAACCCCAATGAGCGGAGCAATGAAAAACAGCGCCGGCAACAAAACGCGCAAGCGCGCACCCAGTTAAAACCTCTGCGCGACGCGGTTCGGCTGGCGGAGAGCGCGTTGGAACGCGCCCAGAAAGGGCGAGCAGAACTGGCCGCTAAGCTCGCCGAGCCGGAACTCTACGAACCCACCCGCCGCGAGCAACTGAAAGCTTTGCTGATGGACAAAGCCCGCGTGGAAATGCAAATCGATGCAGCTGAAAGCGAGTGGCTGACCCACAGCGAAGCCTTGGAATTAGCCGAGCAGGCGGCGAGCGTCGGCTAGTTGTGCGGGGCGCGAATTAGGCGCCCTAAGGTGATCAGGGTGGCAGCCGCACGCCGCCACCCCAAGTCTAAAACCTCAATACGGACTTTCCCCCGGCTTGCGCCCGAGGGCGTAAGCCTTCTCAATATTGTCCATAAACAGGCCATAGAAATCGCGCAGCAGCGGATCCATCTGCGCCGCGGGCAAGGCCCCTTCGGTGTAATGCCCCTCCCAGGTGATCAGCGTGGTCCCCGGGATGACCTCGGCGAATTGCACCACCGCCACATAGTCCAGCATCGGCAAGGGGTAGTTTTCGACGATCGAGTACACGATGACCGTGGGTGCAATGGCCACGTCCAGACGTTCGATAATCTGCCCGGCCACCCCCATCTCCGGCTTGAAACGCGCAAAGCGCCGGGCGCCAATATGGCTGCCCTCGCAGTGGAACTCGGTGAGATTGCCGGGTGGGTGTAACCGGTCGAGCGCACCAAAGTCAGCAAGCCAAGCCCAACAGTAATCGCGGGGGGCTTTGAGCGTGCGTTGTAGCGTGGCAATTGGCATGGAGAAACCTCTGTGTTCAAAAAAAAGTACGGGTCGCCTGTGGTCGCGGCGACCTCCACTGGGCGGACTAAACTGACGCCCCCGCCAGATAGGCGGCTTCGTCAAAGCATGCCGGATAATCGAAATCGCTGACCGTGATCTGGCCGCTGCGAATGAGTTGTTCGGCGTGCGCACCGCGGTTGATCATTTTCAGGGGTGGCCGGCTGGCGCGGCGCGCGGCGCGCAATGTGTGGGTCGCGCTTTCGTCCACTTCCCAACCCCGACCCAAATCGGTAACCGGGGTCAGCACCACGCCGTAGTCGTCACGTGCGCTCTGTAGAGACACCAGCCCACGCTGCACGTCTACGCGCACCCATTCTGCCACGCGCGCCAACGGGTCTCCCCAGCCGCCGCCACCGGGCGTGAGAATGCGCACGATGTCGCCAGCTTTCACCGGCACGGCCTCGCGCTTGTACAGAATGTGCTGGGCTTGGGGTGTTTCGGGGTTGATGAGCGCCCCACCCGAGCGACCTGCCATGCCGCCGTTGACCCCAAAACACGAAAAAATGGTCCGATACGAGACCGTCAAAAAATGCCCATCCACCAGAATCTCGACATCTTTCAAATAACCCAAACCGCCCCGGTAAGCACCCGGACCGCCGGAATCGGGGAACATCCCCACGCGATGGACGATGACCGGGAAGCGCTGTTCAATAAACTCAGTGGGCAGATTTTTAGAGTCTGGGACTAAATCGACAGTGTCCGTGCCATCGGCAAATGGCCGCCCGCCAGAACCGGCACCAAAAATTTCGCGATATAAAAAATCCCGCCCCTCGAGGTCTTTGCCATAGAACCCGTAGAGCTGGATGCACTGCGAATCACCCACCATCTGGCCGTTAGTGGCTTTCGCCATGGCGGCCATATAGGCCCCGATCATGCGCAGCATGCAATCCATGCGATCAGCACCGGCGGCGGGA
>CAIPNE010000643.1 GCA_903866355.1 uncultured Gammaproteobacteria bacterium | reverse complement strand
GGCCGGTGTTATTGACGCAAGGCACAGCGGCGCAAAAGGCCGAGCACCTGCCGCCGATCGCGCGCGGCGAAATTCGCTGGTGTCAGGGCTATAGCGAGCCCGGCGCGGGCTCGGATTTAGCCAGCCTGCAGACCCGCGCCGAGGACTGCGGCGACCATTACCTCGTGAACGGCCAGAAGGTGTGGACCTCCTATGCCCATCTGGCCGATTGGATTTTTTGCCTGGTGCGCACGGCCAGCCAGCCTAAACACGGCGGCATCAGCTTCGTGCTGTTTGATATGCGCAGCCCCGGTGTGGTGGCGCGTCCTATCCAGCTCATTAGCGGGACCTCCGTTTTTTGCGAAACTTTTTTCACGGATGTCGTGGTGCCAAAACGCAATCTGGTGGGCGAAGTAAACGCTGGTTGGGCCATCGCCAAAGAATTGCTAACCCACGAGCGCGGCATGATTTCCGAGATTGGGCGCACCATCGGCGGCACCGTGCCCTCGGTGGAAATCATCGCGCAGCGCTATCTGGGCGCTGAAAACGGCCGCATTACGGATCCGGTGTTGCGCGATGCCGTCACCCACCACGTGATGGACGACCACGCCTTTGCGCTGACCTTGCGCCGCGCGGCGCAGGAAAGCAGCGCCGGGGCCGCCACCAGCGGGCTGTCTTCTTTATTCAAGTACTACGGCACAGAACAAAACAAACGCAAGTTTGAACTCATCCTCAAATGTGCCGGTGGGCACGCACTGGGTTGGGAAGCAGACGCGGAGCACAGCGAAGAAGAGGCGCTGATCTGTCGAACCTGGCTGCGCTCCAAAGGTAATTCCATTGAAGGGGGAACCTCTGAAATTCAATTAAACGTGATCGCCAAGCGCGTGCTTGGTCTGCCAGATTGAGGCCCCTGAAATGACCTTATTGCTCACCCCCGAACAGGCGATGCTCAAAGCCACCGCCCACACTTTTTTTAGCCAGCAACAGCCGGTGCAAGCGCTGCGGGCGCTCCGCGACACCGCCGATCCCACGGGCTTTGAGCGCGCCCTCTGGCAAGACATGGCAGCACTCGGCTGGGCCGGCATCCTGATTGATGAGGCGCACGGTGGATCGGATTTTGGTTATCAGGGCTTAGGGCAAATTCTCGAGGAAGCCGGTCGCACGCTAGCGGCGACGCCCTTAGTCTCGACGGTGTTGCTGGCGGCCCCGCTGGTGCGGGCGGCCGGTAGTGCTGCGCTGCGCAGCGCACTGCTGCCCACGGTTGTAGACGGCACCCGCGTGCTCGCGCTGGCGCTCGAGGAAGGCCCTCATCACGCACCCACCCGCACCGCCCTCAAAGCCACCCCCGAGGCCGGCGGTTTCGTCCTGAACGGCAGTAAAACTTACGTGCTGGATGGCCACATTGCTGATGACTTCATCGTGCTGGCGCGCACCGCGGGCCAGCTAGGGGATGGTCACGGCCTCACACTTTTTTATCTCCGCGGGGATACCGAAGGCCTCACCCGTAACCGCCTGCGGATGGTTGACAGCCGCAATGCCGCGCAACTGCACTTGCGCGACGTGCGGGTCGCGGCCAGTGATCGGCTGGGAGAGCTAGACTTGGCACTCGCGCAT
This sequence comes from uncultured Gammaproteobacteria bacterium, assembly GCA_903866355.1. GTDB lineage: Bacteria > Pseudomonadota > Gammaproteobacteria. The sequence continues at coordinate 709 of CAIPNE010000643.1, read as the reverse complement.
TTGGATCCGGTGCTAGATGGTGCCCGCGCGGGCTTAGCTGCCGAAATGCTCGGCAGCGCACTGGAAGCCTTCGAGCGCACGTTGGCGTACTTGAAAATTCGGGAACAATTTGGGGTGCCTATTGGGTCGTTTCAGGCACTCAAACATCGCGCCGCGATGATGTTCTGCGAGCTCGAACTCACGCGCTCTGCGGTGCGCGCCGCCTTGGCGGCGTTGGATGTTGGCAGCAGCGAGGCCGCCTTATTGGCGTGCCTGGCCAAGGCCAAGGCTTGCGATACGTTCGAGTTGGTGTCCAGTGAGGCCGTGCAGTTGCATGGTGGCATTGGCATGACCGACGCCGCGGAAATCGGCTTGTTCCTAAAGCGCGCACGGGTGGCCCAACAATTATTGGGCGACGCAGGCTTCCAGCGCGAGCGCTACGCAAGCTTACGAGGCTTTTAGTCGGCCCGGCAGACAGGCGCGCAAGACCTGACGCCATTAAATTTCTGTTGGGCTGGCCGTTGGAATCTGGGCTTCACGCGACGCTGTTGCGCATCGCATCGCATCGCGGCGTGCAGCGGTGGCCACCGCGTTGACCTCAAGTTGCTCGGTGAGCACAACGCCCTAGGCCTCGAACACATAAGCCTTAGTGCAGAAGTCGTCTAGCACGTCCTCGCGAACTTGCGCCGGCGTACGTTCAAGCGGGTCGCCATACCGCCACCGTTTGGCG
>CAIPNE010000642.1 GCA_903866355.1 uncultured Gammaproteobacteria bacterium | reverse complement strand
TGTGGGCCGCATGGACGAAGATGGCTACTTCTACATTCTTGATCGCAAAAACGACTTGCTCATTTCGGGTGGCTATAACGTTTATCCACGCGAAGTAGAAGACGTGCTGCTGGAAATCGAAGGCGTGGTCGAAGCCGCGGTAGTGGGCTTGCCGGATGCCAAATGGGGCGACCGCATCCATGCCGTGGTGGCAGGTCGTGCGGGTCTGGATGTCCAAGTATTACTCGCTCATGCCCGCGCCCGGCTGGCCAATTACAAATGTCCCAAGACCCTCGAAATCTGGCCTGCGTTGCCCAAAAGTGCGGCCAATAAAATTCTGCGCCGGGTAGTGCGCGACCAGTGCGTCGCGGCCTCGGCAGCAGAGCCGGCGTGATGCGCTGCCAGCCTAAGGAGCTATGGCCCCGATGAACGACCTGTATCTCGCCTTGCACGGCGTTGCCATCAAGAAACATGCGCCGGCGGCGGCGGTGGCCGCGGTGGTCGGCTTACCGTTGGCACGTGCCGAGGAACTACTCCAACAGGCCACTGCTAGCGGTCGCCTCGTCGATGCCCAAAGCGGTTATGCGCTAACGCCCGCCGGGCGCATGATTTTGGACAACGAGTACTCACGCGCCTATGAGGACCTCCGCAACGATGCCGCGTTCGGGGCGAGCTATGCGCGCTTCGAGCGGGTCAATACGGCGCTAAAACAACTCATCACCGACTGGCAGACATTAACAATCGGCGGGCAGCAGGTACGCAATGACCACTCTAACGCGGCGCACGATGCCGCCGTGTTGGACCGCCTAGGCGCGCTGCATGAGAGTTTTGAACCCGTGCTGGCGCAATTGGCCGGTGGCCTGCCGCGCCTCACTCGCTATGCGGCGGCGCTGACCAACGCCTTGGAGCGGGCGGAAAGCGGTGCGACGCAATGGGTGAGCGACGCACGACTGGATAGCTACCACACGGTCTGGTTTGAACTGCACGAAGACCTGCTGCGGGTGCTCGGCCGCGTGCGCGAAGAATAGGCTACCCCTCCATGACCCCAATATTTGGCCAATACTTGCTCGCCATCGATGGAACGAGCCTCCCTGATCGTCAACTTATTGGTGGCAAGGCCTGGTCCATTGCGCGCATGCGCAGCTTGGGCCTACCGGTGCCACCGGCGTTTGTTATCACCACCCGCGCCTGCACGGCGTTTCTCGACACCGGTAGTTTGCCGGCCACGTTAGGTGACGAACTCGCTACTGGCATGGCCTGGTTGGAAGCCGCAACGGGCGGCACGTTTGGCGGCGGCCCGCGGCCGTTGCTGGTCTCGGTGCGTTCTGGGGCCGCGGTGTCGATGCCCGGCATGATGGACACCGTGCTTAATCTAGGGATCAACGATGCCACCCAGACAGCACTGGGGGAACTGGCCGGTGATGCGGCTTTTGCCCACGATACCCACCGACGTTTCTTGGATCTCTACGCCCGCATCGTGCTCAAAGGCGAGTTGGCAGAGCTCGATCCACAGGCCACCGCCACGCGTTGGCGCGCGGACATCACACAGGCTACCGGGCAATCCGTGCCCGAGGATCCGCACGCACAACTGCTGGCGGCCGTGCAGGCGGTGTTTGAATCTTGGAATTCCCGCCGCGCCCGTAAGTATCGTCAACACCACGGGATCCCACACACCCTGGGCACTGCGGTGACCGTGCAGGCCATGGTCTTTGGCAATTTGGACGCAGCGTCCGGCACGGGGGTGTTGTTCAGCCGCAATCCGCTGACGGGCGCGCCCGCGCCCTATGGGGAATACCTCGCGCGTGCGCAGGGCGAAGACGTGGTGTCTGGTCGCCACACCCCACAGCCTTTGTCGGCGTTGGCTCAGGATTTGCCCCGTGTCCACGCTGAGCTCCTCGCCGCCGCCGCCATTCTGGAGCGTGAAAATAACGATGTGCAGGACATCGAATTCACCATCCAACATTCGCAACTCTATCTGCTGCAAACCCGCGCCGCGAAACGTGCGCCGGCGGCGGCGTTGCGCTTTGCGATCGACATGGTGGCAGAGGGTCAGATTGATATTGCCACGGCGTTGGCGCGCGTGACGGCCGAACAAGTGCGCGCGGTGCTGAGTCCCTGCTTGGCGGAAGGTGCGGTGGCACCGGCCCGGCTGTTAGCGCAGGGCGAGCCCGCTTCGCAGGGCGTGGGGATTGGGGTGGTGGTAGAGAATACCGATGAAGCCGAGCGGCGGGCGCTGGCCGGTGAAGCCGTGGTGTTGGCGCGCGCCATCACCAGTCCGGACGATGTCCACGGCATGCTGGTGTGTCGCGCCATCATCACTGAACAGGGCGGTGCCACCGCGCATGCTGCGTTGGTCAGCCGGGATCTCGGCAAACCCTGCGTGGTGGGCTGCGGCACCGCCAGCGTGACCTCCTTGGTGGGTCAACTGGTAACGGTCGACGGTGGCAGCGGAAAAATTTATGCGGGCGCGCTGGCGGTCACTGTGCCGGACGAAAACGCCGATCCAAGCCTGGTCACGCTGACGCAATGGGCCGCCGCCGCGGCCCCCCTGCAGGTACTCGCGGTGGCACCTCCCGGCCCGGTACTGGACCTCAATACCGTGGTGGGCGGCGCCGATAGCACGCAGTTGGCGGGCTTGCTGGCAGGGCATGCGGTGGTGCGTGGCGGCGCTATTGCCAGTCCAGGTGGCGTGCGCGCAGCGCTCGCTGCAGGCGTCAAAATTATCTGCGCGAGCCCGCGTTTGCCAGTGTTGCTGGCAGCCTGCGAGGCCGCGCGCGAACTTCAACCCCAGATAGCGAACGACGAGTAAGTACATCATGAGCGCGGGCAACAACATTAAGACGCAGGACGTCGAAGGGCTCGTCGAGCTATTCAAGGCGTCGAGCTGGGACGAAATGCACGTCCAAGTGGGCGAATTTGAACTTTTTCTATCTAACGATCCCCATGCCACGGGGCCAGGACGTGCGTCGACGGCGCTGGCGGCACCGAGCGTCACCCACCACCTTGCCGCGCCGCCGAGTGCCACGCTCGCGGCGACGCCAGCCAACTCCCCCAACCCCGTGAGCACGGTCATTCCCGAGGGACTTGTCGCCATCCGGGCGCCTAATTTGGGGACCTTTTATCGCGCCCCCAAACCGGGCGCGCCCAGCTATGTCGAAGTCGGTCAGACGATCGAGGCGCACACCGAAATTTGTCTCATTGAGGTCATGAAGCTATTTGCACCGGTGGCCGCCGGGGTGCGCGGGGTGGTGCGAGAAGTGTTGGTGAAAGACGGTGAAATGGTGGAATTCGATGCGCTGCTGATGTTCATCGAGCCCGCAAAATGAGCGCGTGCCGTGTTGCGCCGAGGGCAGTGCTGCGATGAGCATTCGCCGGGTGCTGTCCGTTAATCGCGGCGAAATTGCCGTGCGAGTGGTGCAGGCCGCGCAGGCCTTGGGCATTGAGACCGTGCAGGCGGTCTCGGTGGCGGACCGCGATAGCCGTGCTGCGCAGTTGGCTGACCGCACGGTGGTCATAGGTCCCGCGCCCTCGCGGCTGAGCTATCTAGATGCCAACTTGCTGGTTCACACGGCGCTTGCGACCGGCTGTGATGCGCTGCATCCCGGCTATGGTTTTTTGTCGGAGCGCGCCACGCTGGCCAGCTTGTGCGCAGAAAACGGCATTTGCTTCATCGGGCCACGCCCCGAAACCATCGCCGCACTCGGCGATAAATTGGCCGCCAAAGCCTTGGCTCGTGCTGCCGGCGTGCCGCTGG
>CAIPNE010000641.1 GCA_903866355.1 uncultured Gammaproteobacteria bacterium | reverse complement strand
GGTGGGCCGCCCGTGCAACGCCAGCGCCAGCGCTAGAAACGTGAGGTTGTAGGCGTCGATCGTCCAGCTGTTACCAAAACCTTTTTCCACGATGGACTTGCCCAGTGGATAAACCAACAGAAACACGGCAAGCCAGGTCCAGCCACGAAATTGATCGAACCAATCGGCCGGCCGTTGCGGGCTGGGTTCGGGTGCGGGCGGCGCCGGCAAAATGGCCAACGCTATTTCGGGCGAGATGGTGCGTGCTCCTACCCGCGGATGCAGCAGCGCCACGCTCACCAAAGCCACGACAAAAATCACCACGATGTAGATCAAATTGAAACTGCAAAACAACGAATCCTGAATGGGATACAAGCGATCAACTACCGCTGGAGCACCAGCGGATGGCACCATCAGCGGGTTATTGGGCGTGGCTAAAATGAGCAGCGCAGAGCCCGACAAACCACCATGCCAAATCGTGCCAAGACCCAGATAAGACGCCGCAATCAGCACGCGCACATCGGTGTGCGGATTGCGTTGGATGAGAAATGGCGTGAACAACGCGCAAGCGACAATGCACAGCGCCCAATTGAGATAACCCGTCACCATCGAGAAGGCAGCCGCCAGTAACACCGCTTGCACCGGCCGGTGGGGATTGGGTAGCCCAGCAAGCCAGCTAAATAATCGGTGCGCCGGTCGCGACGCCACACAAGCGTAGGCCGCGACCATCGAAATGGTGAACTGCATGCCCAGCGAGAGCAGCTTCCAAATCCCAGCCCCCCACGCCAGCACCGCGTCCTCGGGGCTGGTCCCCGCACCCACCACGGCGAGCACCAGCGCCACGGCCGTCAACATCATGCAGATAACCCAGGCGTCCGGCACCCAGCGCTCGGTGTAATCGGACAGCCGGGCACCGGCAGAACGGAAAGCGTCAACAAAATTCATAGACGACCTCGCAAAATAAGTGGCCCCCAAGCAGCCCAAACGGGGGCCGCTGGGGGTTTCGAGCAATGCCTAACCTGCACGGCCGGCCGGTTTGGCTTCCAACACGCTGCGCTGCCGCTTTAGCACCAAACGGCTAATCAACCAGCGGCCGTCTACCCAGCGATAGTCTTCGAGGTAATAGCCATGACCATGGTAGACCTCGTCTTTGAACTCGAGGCGGTCGTACAACGACCAGCGGCCGGTCGCGGTGTGTGAACCCGTGACGTGAACTTGGGGATCGTGTCCCCGATGAACGCTAATCACCGTTGTGAGCAGCGGCTGAAGGAACGCCACAGCGGCGGCGCCACCGGTAAAAATCCACTGCTCTGGGGCGGGCTTGAGCTCATTCCGGCCGTGCTGTTCGATTAAATCGCGGGCATGTTCGGAGTAGTCGATCAGCGCATCGGTGGTGAAGACTTGGGCCAACTGCGCCCATTCTTTAAAGTCTAAGTGCTGAAAATAACGGGCCTTGAGTTGCTTTATTTCCTCGCTTGCCAGCAGCATTGCAATCGGTTCCATCGTGACAATTCCTTGTGTTTTTGGTGACCAACCCACTGGCGAGACCCCGCGATAAATTCGCAAGTTAGTCTGCCGCCAAGTCGGCGAGAAGCGCAGCATAAAGGCCCGTGATCGGGATAGAAACCACCGGCTGGTTTCGCCAAAGCGCCCTGCCACTTTCTTGCGCAGCGCGCTGGCTGTTATGGTTTAGCGAGGGTTTTTAGCAAGTCGACCAAATCAGAGGATTTTCAGATGATGCAAAAAGAAGCGCTGTTTCCACCAGAATTGCCGCAACCACGCGTGGCGTACTCGCCGGCAGTGAAGGCTGGCCCTTTTGTGTTCGTCTCAGGACAGCTAGCTTCCGACCTCAGCACGGGTACCCCGGCCCGCGCGACCCTCAATCCGCAGTTCCCGCATCATGGATCAGACATCGAACGTCAAACCCGATTTATCGGCGAGAACATCGAGATTTGTCTGCGCGCCGGCGGTGCCAAACTCGAGCACGTGGTGCACTTCACCAACTATCTCACCGATCCCCGTGACCAAGCCGGTGCCACACGGGCGCTAACAGCTTGTTTTGGCGGCACGCCGCCCCCCACGTCCACGCTGCTAGTGGAAGAACTGCCAATCCCCGGATGCCTCTCGGAAATAGACCTCATCGCGCTGGTGCCGGGGCCCGGCGAACGCCTAGAGGTGCTCACGCCCGCCGGCCTTACTAGCCCACTGCCGGCCCACCTTGATGGTTCGCCGCTGTACCAATACGGCGTGAAATGCGGGCCCTGGTTATTCACCAGCGGTTTGCTGGCGACGGATTTCAACGACGCCATCGCGCCCGCCGCGCGCACCACCGCCACCTTCCCCTACTACGGCGAAGACGCCCGCCTGCAAACTGCGCACATCCTTGAGCAATTGAGCGCGGTGCTGGCGGCCGGTGGCGCTACCTTGGCCGACGTGGTGAAGGCCGAGGTTTATTTAACCGATTTGAAAGATTTCTTTCGGGTGGATGAAGTCTGGCGGGAGTTTTTCCCACACGAGCCACCCGCGCGCACCACCGTGCCGGTGAAAGATCTGGGCGTGCCGGGTGCGCGCATTGCGATCAACCTGATTGCCTTTCTCCCCGGCCCCGGCCAAATCCGGCGCACCATTCACACCGACGAAGCACCGCGACCATTGGCCCACGAACCTCAGGCGGTACAGGCTGGGCCGTTGTTGTTTTTCTCCGCGCAAATGGCCACCGATTACCGCACGGGCGTGCCCGCCGAAGCGCGACTCAACCCGGCGTTCCCCTTCTATGGATCGGAGTCGGCGGCGCAGGTTAATTACATCGTCAAGCACATCGACGCTATCTGTCGCGCAGCCGGCACGGCCTCAGAGAATCTGGTTCGGCGACGAGGTTTCTACACCGACTTCAGCGAGTTTTTTACCTCCTTCGCAACCTGGGGCAAGGCATTCCCCAGCGCCCCACCGGCCAGCACCACCATTCGCGTCCCCACCCCGCTGCTGGTCCCCGGGTGCAAAGTGGCCATCGATCTCATTGCCGTCATTCCCGACGCGCAGTAGCGCGAACAGCCCCGCGCCCCATCCACCCGATAAGGTCAGGGGCGTGGTCCCGTCCATCCAAAATTTTGGCGAGAAATAGCGCATGACCCAAACGGCAGCAGTTTCCGATATCGATTACACCCTGGCTGAAATGGAAGGGCATATCGCGCGCTTTAAGGACCAAAAAAGCTCGGACCATGCCTTTATCGACACCCGTATTCCCGGTCACGAACGGGAGATCTTCAGCCTCATCGGCAATGGCGTACAGGAAGACGCCTCGTTGCGGCCACAAATTCCAGCGCAGGATTTTCATCTCGCGATGATTCGGGCCGAACCCGGCAAAGGTGCTGCCCTCCACTCGCATCTCACCCAAGAAGTCTTTATGCCGCTCAGTGGTCGCTGGGCCATTTTCTGGGGCCCCGAGGGCGCTCAGGAAGTGATCCTCGAACCCTACGATGTCATTTCACTGCCGGTGCTGGTGATGCGCGGTTTTCGCAACGCGGGCACGGAAACCGCCATGATGCTGGCGGTGGTGGGTGGCCATGATCCAGGGCGTGTGGGCTGGCCAGCCTCCATGCAAGCCAGCGCGCGGGCCGCGGGCCTCACGCTGGATGAGGCGGGTAACTTGGTGGTGGCAGATCCGACTGCCTAGGGCGGCGCGAGCGGCGGGAGCGTTACGGGTGCGATGCAAAGTTACCCAGCCCAGCCCAGTAACACGGTGAAAAACAGGAACATCAAACCGCGTTGCGGCTGGCCTTGCACTACCTGACCCAACCCCACGACTCCCCAGTGTCCGTCGTCGGTCAGGGTGCCGGACCCACCCGGCTCCCTGTCGAGGTAGCCGGCGTGTTCATGTCCATCTTCATCGGTCCATTCTGCCGGGCCTTCGCCATTGCCTAGCTGACCGTGAAAGCCGCGCTTACTGGTAGGGCTTAAACCGCGGCTGCGT
>CAIPNE010000640.1 GCA_903866355.1 uncultured Gammaproteobacteria bacterium | reverse complement strand
TGACGCGCCGTCGGTTTCCTGCTGGCGCTTGGCGACCATGACTTTCGCCACGTTTTCGTCGCTTAAATCTTTTAAATTCCACAGCCGGCGCGCCGCGTCGACATCCGGCACGGTCTCAATATCAAACACAAAGACATTATTCAGCATGCGGCGCGCACTCCTAGGACCTCGTCAAAAAAACCGGCGAGGGCCAACTTAGCCGGGAAACACATTGGTTGAGAGATAACGATCGCCGCGGTCGCAGATAATGGTCACGATGGTGGCATGCGAAACCTGCTGGGCGATACGCAGGGCAGCACACATGGCGCCACCAGCCGAGATGCCACAGAAAATACCTTCCTCGCGGCCCAGTCTGCGGGCCATGTCTTCGGCCTCGACTTGGGTGACATCCAGAATGAGATCAACCCGAGTCTTATCGTAAATTGCCGGAACATAGGGTGGCTGCCAGCGCCGAATGCCAGGGATCGACGCGCCATCCCCGGGCTGCACGCCAATAATTTGCACTGCCGGATTTTTTTCTTTTAGGTACCGGCTGGTCCCCATGATGGTGCCGGTGGTACCCATGGCGCTCACAAAGTGGGTGATTTCTCCACGGGTGTCGCGCCATATTTCGGGTCCCGTGCCTTCGTAGTGGGCGAGAGGATTGTCTGGATTGGCAAACTGGTCCAGCACTTTGCCCTCACCGGCACCCGCCATGCAGTGCGCCAGATCAATGGCGGCTTCCATCCCGCCGGCCTTGGGCACCAGAATCAGTTCTGCGCCATAGGCCTTCATCACGGCGCGTCGTTCCACGCTCATGTTGTCCGGCATGATGAGCACCATGCGATAGCCGCGCATGGCGGCCACCATCGCGAGCGCAATGCCGGTATTACCGCTGGTGGGTTCGATGAGGGTATCGCCGGGCTTGATTTCACCACGCTCTTGCGCGCGTTGAATCATGCTACGCGCCGGACGGTCTTTCACCGAGCCCGCCGGATTATGGCTTTCCAGTTTGGCCAGCAAGGTGTTGGTGGGATTCCCCGTCAGCCGCTGCAGGCGCACCAGCGGCGTATTCCCAACGGTGTCTTCGATGGTGGGATAGTGCATGCCCCGCTCCTCAATAAGGCGAATAAGGCGCGCCCTCAACGCCCCCCGAAGCTTACCGGAATCTGAGCTTCAGCGGCCCGTCAAAAGCGGCCTAGATAGTCAGGATATCCACAAACACCCAGCAACAAGGTCACCCGAGGAGGCGCCGCGTGGCAGGCACCGCCTGCCAACCAAATTTCGGCCGGAGGTTCGTTGCGATAGTCGCCGCTGCCCGCCCGCCAACCGCCCCGCGGCGCGCCAGCTGGGCGCTGACTCAGCGGTTAACCAGCAAAGGCCAAAATAGACTGGCACGCCGCTGTAACCCGGCGCGCGCCGCCGCGCCGCGTAGACCACCCGTATAGACCATATTGGCATTTGGAGGGCGTATCTCCCCGAATCTTAAGGGCTCTTGGAACGACCACCCCACCACGCAACCGGGTTTATCCACCCGGCCGCCTTCGCTAGAGAGCAAAAACCACCCGCACCGGAAGTTTGTCATCGACCCCATAACCCAGCGTGAGAAAACCAGGTTGGGCCAACGGCAGGGCGGCATGGTGTAGGTCATGCCCGGTGCCGTCGGCCAACTCGACGCGCGTGCCATTGCGACTGCAGTCGGTCAGGGTCCATACCCCAGCTAGGAATTCGATACTGGCGTGTACGCGCGAAACTCGCCGGTCGCTCAACAAGAGTTGGCAGTCGCTACCGCGCCCCAGCAAAAACCGTCCGTGGAGGGGCCTGAGGGTCCAGTTTTCGGTGCGGTATTGGAGGCGTAAAGTCACCACGCGGCCCAGAATGCGCTGGCGAATCCAGGCTGCCAGCCCTGGCGATCCGCCACCCACGGGGGGGTGGCGGTCTA
>CAIPNE010000639.1 GCA_903866355.1 uncultured Gammaproteobacteria bacterium | reverse complement strand
AGCCTTGGATCGGTGGCTTGCCGTTCCCCAACCCGCAAACAGGTCTGGAGACGATCGCCAACCTCACGTTGAGCTGGGGCCGTCACGACCAAACCATGTACGCGATTCCGATGTTCGCGCTCGATGCCCAAGGTACTGTGCTCTACCAGTACGACTTCGTCTGGGCCGAGCAGAACACCACTGGCTTGACCGACAACGGTGGCGTGCCTTATCTGGCTGGTCACGAAGACAAACTGCGTATGCAGTCCACGTGGTTCTCGGCGCCTAACGACGTCAAGGGCACCGCCTTCGTGAATATCTGGCCGTATGACCAACGCGAGTATCCAGATTTGTTCGGCTACATTCCCGCCTTCAAGCGGGTGCGTCGGTTCCCCACCAACCAGCGCTTTGAGCCGCTGGTGCCAGGCATCAACCTGTTCCTGTCGGACGCATGGGCGGCCGGCGACCCGATGCTCACCTGGGGTAACTACAAGATTGTGGGTCGCCAGCCATTCCTTGGCTCCATGAGCGACCAGTGGCAGGCGGATGCCCCGAACTGGGAATACCCACTCGTAGGCGGCCCGAAGAACAACTCCTTCATGAGTGTCGGCAAGTCGCTCATCCCGGAAGTTATCGTGCTCGAGGCGGAACCTACCGGTTACCCGCGCGCGCCAGTGAGCAAGAAGCGCATCTACATTGATGCTCGCATGCTCACCTTCCCGCAGATGATTACCTATGACCGCCGCGGCGAACTATGGAAATCCTTCGAGCCTGGCTTCTCCCAGTACAAGAAGGGCGACAAGGTCGCAATGGCCGGTAAGGACATCGCTTGGAGCTGGAGTTGGGTAATCAGCAACGACGTCCAGTCGCAGCGTATTACGCGTTTCCACCAAGCTGAAACCTGTCAGGGCGGTTGGAAGTCGCAGTGGAATATGCACGACGACATCATCAACAAGTACATGACCGTACAGGCCATGCAACGTTTGGGCACCTAAGCAGCAACGCTTGGTGTCTTGAAAAGGCCGGGGAAACCCGGCCTTTTTTTTGTCCGAATTTTAATGAAACGTGCCGGCAGGAGCGCGCCACTAGCATTGAGAGGGGTGGCGTTTTAAGTCAGGTGCCACACCGCAAGGCTAACGCACCCAGCGTGACGAACCTCGACAAGCCGGGGCGCCGGCTTCGCTAGACCCACGAAAAATGCGCGGATTTACACTCGCCGCTTAAGCACTGCGTAGGCCGCGCGCGACCAATCTGGGCAGGACCTCAGCGACGAAATAGGGTAGCTCCGCGGCATAATCCACAAAGGCCAAGGTGGCGCCGGCGTAGCCCGCTTGGTGGATTCTCGCGATTTCCTCGGCGACGAAATCCGGATCGCCTACCAGCGGATACACCCCGTGTCCCCCCGCAAATTGCACGCGTAGGGCGTCGATCATGGCTGGCGGGAAGGACTGCGCATGCAGGCCTTGGAGTTGCATGAGGCGCTCAACCGCTGGGCCGTCGGCATGGGTCACGGCGTAGTGGTGGTGATATTCCTCGGCTTCGCGCCGGGTGGGGCGACAAACCACATAGGTCGTGGTGAACACCGCCAGTTCACGTTGATAGCGCGCCCGGGCGAGGGCCTGAATGTGCGCTACATCGGCTTTGCCACGTTCGGGATCGATCATCACGGTGAATAAAAAATCGCAGTTACGCGCGGCAAATTCGCGCCCCTCTGATGAGGAGCCCGCGTTCATCACGGGGGGCAGCGTGTGGCCGTGCGGCCGAGGGCTACAGCGCGCCCCTTTGAGCTTGAAAAATTCGCCATCCCAGTCGGCGCTGCCCGGGTTTTCCCAGACCTGCCGAATGATGTCCCACCATTCCTGTCCGTAGCGATAGCGGGTGGCGTGGTCGGCGGGTAAGGTCAGGCCGAACATCTCATACTCTGGCTGGTTCCAACCACACACGATGTTCAGGCCAAAGCGTCCGCCGGCGAGATGGTCGATGGTGGCGAACTGCTTGGCCGCCATCAGCGGATGCAAAAAAGCTGCGTGGGCCGTGGCAAACACCGAGATGCGCTGGGTGTGCGCCAATAGGCCGGCCGCCCAAGTGATGGTTTCTAGCGAATCGCCTTGAAAATCGGTCGCGCCGCCGTAGCCAGCCCAGCGGGCGATGGGCAGCAAGAACTCAATGCCGGCGGCATCCGCCAACTGTGCCAGCCGTAGATTATTCTCCCAGCTGGCGTCCCAACGTTCAGGTACCGTTGTCACCGCCATGCCGCCGCTGCAGTTAGGCGAGAAAAGGCCGAGCTTAAAAGCGTTCTGGTTGAACATAGCGTTATGCGGTCGACGCACGGCAGGAGCTCCGTTGTGGCAGGTGCGGGTCACTATATCAAACGCGCGCAAGCTAGCTGTGCGCTGAGGATTTGCGATGTCAGATGTGAAATTTCGCCGTGAATTACTGGCAGTAACCGAGCGTGCCGCTCGCCGTTACCCACTTGCGCCGGTGAGTAGCGTGTTCCTGCCCGAGCCCCAACGCAGCGCGCAGAGCGACCCAGAATTTGGCGTCGTGACGTTAGCCGACGGTAGCGCCGGGCTTTATTACGCCTGGCTGGGTGACAGTCAGTGTGGCTTGGCCGAGCGATTTCCGCCGGCGGAGTTGCGCAATTTAACGGCGTTGGGACTGGCGCGTCGCTATGCCAGCGATGACGAAGGCGAGCGCTCTATTGGGCTTGCCGCCATTAACGCGATCACTGCCGCTTGCTGGCGGGACGCGGGATTTGTGCCCCCGGTGGCGCTCGATCCTTGGGGGGGTGAGCCGCTGGCGCCCACCGAAACCCTGGGGTTTATCGGGAATTTCCCCTCCTTGGTGCGCCGGGCGCGCAGCGCCGGTGTCGAGGTGGTGGTGCTTGAACGCAAAGCGCATTGGGTGCGCGAGGAGCCGGGTTTAAAGATCACGCTAGACCCCACGGCTTTGCTGGGCTGCACTCGTATCATCGCGACCGCCACCATGTGTCTCAACGATAGCCTCGACGACATGCTGGCTTATTGCGCCGGCGCACGCTCGGTGTTCGTGATTGGGCCGACTGCCAGTTTTTTCCCCGATCCGCTGTTTACACGTGGCGTGGCCAGTGTGGGTGGGTTGCGGGTGTTGGATGCGGCACGGCTCACGACGAGCCTACGTGATCGCCAGCCTTGGCAGGCCTACGCCGAGCGCTACACCCTAGACCCAACGAGTTATCCGGCTTTGATAGGCTTGGGCGTGGACTGAGGTCTCGGGGGTGCGTGTTGGTGCCGGTGAGGTCGCCGTTGCCCCTTGAGGGCGGCTCTCGGCAGGGTGGCGCGGCGCGAGTCGCGGCCCATGGGTTGGGCGGCGAGCGCATGGGATGGCGCTCAGCCAGCGCGGAATCGTGCCGGCCTCGCTCGTCATGCAGCTGGCAGCTGGCGCGCCGTGTGCGCCGTTTAGTTTAAAAAATCCCGCACCAAATTTGCGAACGCGTGCGGTTGTTCCAGCTCAGCGAGGTGTCCCGCCCCGGCCAAGGTGGTGAGCGCCGCGCCAGCAATCCCCGCCTGCCACGCCGGCCCATGGGCCGCGGGCACCATGACGTCGTGCTCACTCGTGACGACCAACGTGCGGGCTTTGATGCGCGCTAAACGCCGGCTGATGCCGGTATCGGGAATGGGCCACAGCAATTTGGCGCTGGCGCGCAGGTTCAGTCATTCCTCTACCTGCGCTGCCATTTTGTCGCGCCCCTCAAAGAGGAATTTTTCGCGCAGATTAAGGGGAGACCATCAGCGCGT
>CAIPNE010000638.1 GCA_903866355.1 uncultured Gammaproteobacteria bacterium | reverse complement strand
TCAAGTCGTCGCGAATCTGCTTTTCGCGTGTTCGTTATCGGGGCCGTTGGACCTCTCTCACCACCACAACCACTACTACCCCTGCGAAAACGAGCAAACGTCACCACAACCATCATCGTGGCCGTGAGTTGGTCAACGAGGAAACCCACGTGGAAGTCCACGCCGCCGGTGCCCAGCCAAGTGTACAAATTGACGTTGAGCGGTGGCTCGTGCCCCAGCACTATCCGGCTGAAAACCACGACTGACAACGCGAACGAGACCCCCACGCCGAGGATCGTCACCCAGTGCGAGCCCGCGCGCCCAATGACCCGCCCACATAGCCCCGCAAGGATTGCGCCGACCAGTGGTGCCAGCACGATGTATAGACAGAGTTCTTTCAAGTGTCGCTGCTCTTTAAATTCTTCTTAGTCGCGCTGACCAACCCGTTAGCCGCGCAGGGTGTCGAGGTCTTCAACATTGATAGAGCGGCGATTGCGGAACAAAACCACCAGAATCGCCAAGCCAATCGCGGATTCCGCCGCAGCAACGGTCAAGATGAAAAACACAAATACCTGACCGGAAATGTCCTGATTAAAATGCGAGAACGCGATGAAATTGAGATTAACCGCGAGGAGCATGAGTTCGATGCACATCAATAGCACGATGACGTTTTTGCGATTGATAAAAATGCCGGCGACGCTGAGGCAAAAAAGCGCGGCAGCGACAATGAGGTAGTGGGCGAGGGAAATCATGGTGTGCCCTCCGCGTCCATGTCTTTGATGAGGCGCACGCGGTCATTTCGCTGCACCTGCACTTGCAGTTCGGGCTTCGGCGCTTTGGTCTGACGGGAGGGACGCAAAGTGAGGGCGATCGCTGCAATGATGGCGACCAACAGCACCACCGCGGCGGCTTCGAAGGGCAGCAAAAACTGCGAGAACAAGGCCCGCCCCAACGCTTGGGTGTTGTTGTAGTCGGCCGCGTGGGCCAAGGGTGCTGCGAACAGGGCGAGACCGAAATGTTTGGGTCCAACCACCAGCGCCAAGGAAACCATCATCAGCGCGGCAAACACCAGCGCCACCGGCACATAACGGGCAAAGCCTTCGCGCAGTACGGCCAAGTTGATGTCCAGCATCATCACCACAAACATAAACAGCACCATCACCGCCCCGACGTAGACCAGCACCAGGGTGATCGCCAGAAATTCAGCCTCGAGCAGCATCCACAGGCCCGCGCTCGCAAAAAACGCCACCACCAGACACAGCACCGCGTGTACCGGGTTACGCAAAACGATGACCATGGCGGCAGCCGCTATGACCAGCGCAGAAAATGCGTAGAAAATGATCTGCTGAGCCATCAGTGGCCACCCATCGCACGATTTTTCATCGGTAACGGGCCTCGCTCTGTCGGTCAGCCGCAATTTGGGCTTCCATGCGGTCGCCGTGCGCTAACAGCTTTTCCTTGGTCATCAGTAAATCCCCGCGCTGTTCGCCGTGATACTCGAAGTGGCGGGTTTCGACGATGGAATCGACGGGACAGGATTCTTCGCAAAAACCGCAGAAAATGCACTTCGTGAGGTCGATATCGTAGCGGGTCGTGCGCCGGGTGCCATCTTCGCGAGGGGCGGATTCAATGGTGATGGCAAGCGCTGGGCACACGGCCTCACACAGCTTGCAGGCAATACAACGCTCCTCGCCGTTCGCGTAGCGGCGCAGCGCGTGGAGACCCCGAAAGCGTGCTGACTGCGGCGTTTTCTCCTCCGGGTACTGCACGGTAATTTTGCGATCGAACAAGCGGCGTCCAGTGAGCTGTAGCCCACGGGCCAATTCAATCAGCGTTAGGCTCTTGAAGTAGCCAACAACAGCGTTCATGCAGATATCCTCGTGTTCACGCGTGAGCAAACCAAGGCGGCAGATGCCAGACCACCGCCGCACCGGTTAGGACGATCCAAACGATCGTGATGGGCAAAAAAACCTTCCAGCCCAAACGCATGATTTGGTCGTAACGGTAGCGCGGGAATGTAGCGCGGAACCATAAAAAGCAAAATAAGAAAAAAGCGGTTTTGAACACAAACCAGTGAATGCCATCCCCCAGCAACGTGCCGATGACGGGCAGTTCGCCTAAGAACGTGGGCAACGGCGAGAGCCAGCCGCCAAAGAACAGCACGGCGGTCAGTGCCGAGATAAGGATCATGTTGGCGTATTCGGCGAGAAAGAACAGCGCGAAAGCCATGCCGGCGTATTCCACGTGAAAGCCGGCCACGATTTCTGACTCGCCCTCGCTGACGTCAAACGGTGCGCGGTTGGTTTCGGCCACGCCGGAGATGAAATAGATCAGACACAACGGAAATAAGGGCAACCAGTACCAGTGCAACACACTGCCCCGTTGCGCCTCGACGATGTCGCCGAGATTGAGGCTGCCCGCGGCGGTTAACACGCCCACCAGCGCAAAACCCATGGCAATTTCGTAGGAGACTATTTGCGCCGCCGAGCGCATGGCTCCCAGAAACGCATACTTGGAGTTAGACGCCCAGCCCGCAATGATGATGCCGTAAACACTCAGTGAGGTGAGGGCCAAAATATACAGCAAGCCCGCGTTGATGTTGGTCAGAGTGAGCTCGCCGCCAAAGGGCACCACCGCCCACGCCGCTAGCGCGGGGGCTAAGGCGACCACCGGTGCGGCGAGGAAAAGAAAACGGTTAGCCCCATCAGGGATCACGATTTCTTTGGTCATCAGCTTAACGGCATCGGCAATAGGCTGGCCCCAGCCCCGCAGAAAATTAAGCCCTAGCAACGTCACGCGATTAGGCCCAATGCGGACCTGCATATAACCGATGACCTTGCGCTCAACCAGCGTGGTGTAGGCGACACAGCCCATTAACGGCAGCACGATAATCAGGATCTTGAGCAAGATCATCAGGACCGTCACCACCGGTGCGGGCAAAAACGACAGCTGGGCGGCCAGTAATGCGATCACGCGGGCAACCCAACGGCGGCGAGGGAGAGTTCGCACCGAGCGCCATTCACCAAGTGCGAGGCGAGGCGCGAAGCCGCGTGCACGCACACCACGTCATCGGGTAGGTGTTCGTCGATCAGCACCACAGCGTTAACCTGTTGGCCGTTAACTTCAAGGCTAACGGCGGCGCCATCCACCAGCCCCAAACGCGCGCAAGTCGCCGTGGC
>CAIPNE010000637.1 GCA_903866355.1 uncultured Gammaproteobacteria bacterium | reverse complement strand
CCACGCGCACGCCAGACTTTATCGCTCGCTGCGCCAAACCCTCAGCGCATCCTAGCCCGAGCGGAGTCGCCACATGAAAATCATTCCCGCCATCGCCGCGCGGCACGCCGAACACTCGCGCTGGCGGCACACCTTGCACGCCCAGCCCGAACTTGCCTACGCAGAACATCTCACGGCTGACTTTGTCGCGGCAAAATTAGACGCCTGCGACATTCCCTACGTACGTGGACTCGGCCGTACCGGCATCGTGGCCACGATTACAGGACACAGCCCGGGCCGCTCCGTTGGCCTGCGCGCAGACATGGACGCCTTGCCCCTGCAAGAAATGAACGACTTCGCGCACCGCTCGCAGCACCCCGGGGTGATGCACGCGTGTGGTCACGACGGCCACACGGTGATGCTGCTCGCAGCGGCGGAGTACCTTGCCCGCGAACGGGCTTTTGCCGGCACGGTTTACTGTATTTTTCAGCCCGCCGAAGAAGGTGAGGCCGGTGCTAAAGCCATGATGGACGATGGCTTGTTTGAGCGGTTCCCCATGGACGCCGTCTTTGGCCTGCACAACTGGCCCTGGTTACCGATGGGCCAGATGGCCATGCGCACCGGCCCCATGATGGCCTCCATGGATATTTTTGAGGCCACCGTGCGCGGTCGCGGCGGACACGCTGCCCAACCGCATATGGCCGTAGACCCCATCGTGGTGGCCGCCGCTATCGTCCAGGCGTGGCAGACCATCGTGGCGCGCAACGTGGACCCACTCGAGTCGGGCGTGGTGTCGGTAACGCAAATTCATGCCGGCCACGCGTGGGCGGTCATTCCGGAAGAAGTTTCCCTGCGGGGTACGGTACGCACGTTCAATCCGGCCGTGCAGGCGCTCATTGAACAACGCCTGCGCGAGCTGGGTGAGGGGCTGGCAACGGCCCATGGTTGTACGTTTGACTGGCGCTACGAGCGGCGTTTCCCAGCCACCATCAACAGTGTGGCGGAGACCGACTTTGCCGCCGCGGTTGGCAGCGAGTTACTGGGTGCGGATAACATTCTGCGCAACGCCGCCCCCAGCATGGGCTCGGAAGACTTTGGCTGGATGTTGCAAGTTAAGCAGGGTAGCTACGTGTGGCTGGGCACCGGTGGTGAAACCAGTTGCCTGTTGCACAACCCGCGCTACGACTTCAACGATGCCGCGATCCCGCTGGGCGCAAGCTACTGGGTGGCGCTCGCGCACGCGTTTCTCAACCCTTAACGGAGCTTCCCCATGCACCAACTGGCGTTCTACTTTGACTGTTCCAGCCCGTGGACTTACTTGGCTTTCGAGCAGGCGCTGCAACGCTTTCCGGCCACGGCGGTCGAGATCATTTGGAAGCCCATTTTAGTCGGCGGTTTGTTTAACACGGTGAATCCCAGCGTCTACGCCGCCCGCGCGCAGCCAGTACCGGCCAAAGCCGCCTACGCCCAAAAAGATCTCCAAGACTGGGCGCGCCAACTCCAGTTGGTCATTGGTCAGCCGCCGGTGTTTCCGGTGAACAGCGTAAAAGCCATGCGCGGGGCGTTTGTCGCGTTAGACAAAGGTTGTCTGGTGCCCTACGCGCGCGCGGTCTTTCAGGCCTATTGGCGCGATTTAATCGATATTTCGCAAGACGCCGCGTTGCACGCCATTGTGGAGTCGGTCGGTTTGGAGCCGGCAGATTTCTTCGCCCGCATCGCCCAGCCCGAGTACAAAGAGCGGCTGCGTGTCACCACCGAAGAACTCGCGGCACGCGGTGGTTTTGGCTCGCCGACCCTGTTTTTAAACGGCGACGACATGTATTTTGGTAACGATCGGCTGGGGCTTATCGCCCAGCGCTTAGGACTTTAAAAACCACCCACTGGCGGCTTTCCCAGCCCGTCTTCCATTCCTCAAACGACCCGGAGGCGAGATGTCCAAACCCCAATTATCTTGCTGTATCACGTTTGATTTTGACGCCATGTCCTCGTGGATCGGCACCGTCAAAACGCAAAACCCCAGCATGATTTCCCGTGGCCAATTCGGCGCGGTGGCCCTGCCCCGCCTGCTCGATTTACTGGACAGTCGGGATATTCGCGCCAGTTTTGCGGTGCCGGGACATACGGCCTACGCCTATCCCCGCTTGGTCGATGAGATTTGCGACCGTGGGCACGAAATCCTGCACCACGGTTGGGTACACGAGAATCCCGCCGCCTTTGACGAAGACGGCGAGCGGCGCATTTTAGAGCTGGGGCTGCAAGCACTGGAGCGCGTTGCGGGCGTGCGGCCGCTGGGTTATCGCTCCCCGGCCTGGGACCTCAGCCCACGCTCGGTCGATTTGCTGATCGAGTATGGCTTTCAGTATGAATCCAGCTGTATGGGCCACGATTTCTATCCTTACTACTTGCGCAGCGGCGACCGCTGGTCACTGGATCGGGCCTATCATTTTGGTGAAACCGTCGACCTCATCGAACTCCCCGTGACGTGGATGCTCGACGACTTCCCCCCGGCCGAATTTGTACTGGGCATGAATACCGGCCTCCAGCCACCTTCGGCCATAGAAGAAAATTGGCGGGCTGATTTTGACTATGCTTGGCGCAGCTGCCCGGGCGGCATTTTCACTTTGACGCTACATCCCCAAACGGTGGGGCGCGGGCGTTACTTTTTGATGTTAGAGCGCCTGCTCGACTATTACGCGAGCCACTCTGGCGTGGTGTTCGAAAGCTTGGGTGAATATGCCCAGCGTTGGCGTGAAGCCAACCCGCTAGCGCAATGGGTCGCCGCCAATCCCGACCTCACCGGCGCGCACGCCATCGAGCCCTGAGGTGTCTGGCACCCTAGAACACGTGCTTATCGCCCTCGCCGTGCAGATTCTTTGCGCGCGACTCACGGGCTCTTGGTGGTTGGGTGCCGCCCTCGCCACGGCATTTTTTTTAGGTCGCGAATTCACCCAGGCCGAGTATCGCGCGATTGAAAATTTTTATGGTGGTAGCCGTGCGCACGCGCCTTGGGCGGCCGGCTTTGAGCTGCGCGCGTGGAACCTAAAAAGCCTACTAGACTGGCTCGCGCCCGCGCTCACAACCGGCGCGCTGGCCAGCTGGCACGCGCCGCGATCGCCGGCCCGTGCGGCGATCTAGACCGGCCCGTTAGCACGGCTAAGCGGCGCACTTATTTCGCTTGCACCGTCAACAATAAATCGATGAGTTCTTCTTTCATGCGATCGACCTTTTGATGCAACTGCATCACGCCCACTTCGGCGCGCAGGTTGACCTCGTACTCAAGGTCGGCGCGCACCCGGTCTTTAGCATCTTGGCGGTTCTGACTCATCATGATGATGGGTGCCTGCAGCGCCGCCACTGTCGACAACAGTAAATTAAGCCCAATGAAGGGCGGCGGATCAAAGCCACCAAACCCCAACCACTGCCAAGTGTTGAAACCCATCCACACCAGCAAGAGCAACGAAAAGGTGTTGATAAAACGCCACGATCCGCCTACCCGGGCGACGTTATCGGCGATGCGCTCGCCGAAAGTGGTTTTCTGCAGAATCACCTCATTGGCATTTTTTGCCATGTGGTGGGCCAGCCACGTGGTGCGGCGCCGGAAATCACCCACAAGCACGGCGAGGATATCAAAGGCCGCATGGGGCTTTTTTTCGAACAACAGCGCGAGGTCATTGCGGTCGACGCAGCAAGTGACCGTCGGTCCCCTCGCTACCGCGCTCGCGGAACGCGGCTCACCATCAAACAGTGAGAATTCACCGAACACCTGGCCCTGTTCGATAGCCCCCACCTGCGTGCGTCGGCCCTCTGGGTCGAGGATAAAAAGTTCTACCGCACCGGACAACACCACATACAGTTCACCGCCACTATCGCCCACATGGAAAATAGTCTGGCCCGCCACGAAACTGCGCTCCTCCACGTGCTGGCACAACTCGCGTAATTCGTCTTCGTCAAAAAGTTTGAACAGGGACACTTCACGCAGAACGGCGGGCTCGAAACTCATGGCAGATATCTCCTTTCGCTTGAGTCGCAGTGTAATCACCAACGGCGCCGGTGGCGCACGCCCCGTGATCGGCGCCCTTGGCGGCGGCTCAAGATCCGCGACATTGCCCGGGCGAATACGCTAGGCTCCGCCTCATCCTGAACTTTTCTCCAAGGTCCTCGCCATGCTACTGACTGAAGAACAAACCCTGATCCGCGATGCCGCGCGGCGTTTCGCCGCCGAACAACTCACGCCCAACGCCGCCCGCTGGGACCGCGAGGAGGAGTTTCCAGCGCAGGCCCTGCGCGCCATGGGCGAACTGGGATTGATGGGCATGCTGGTGCCCCCCGCTTGGGGCGGCGCGGGCACCGACCACGTGTCGCTCGCGGTTGCCTTAGAAGAAATCGCGGCCGGTGACGGCGCCACCTCTACCATCATGAGCGTGCAAAATTCGGTGGTCTGTGTGCCCATTCTGCGCTACGGCAGCGAGGCGCAAAAAGAACGCTACCTGCGGCCAACCGCGAGTGGCGAATGCTTGGGCGCGTTCTGTCTGACCGAGCCGCATGCCGGTTCAGACGCCGCGGCGATCAGCACCCGTGCCACCCGCACCGACCAAGGCTGGCTACTCAATGGCACCAAGCAGTTCATCACCTCGGGCAAACACGCTGACCTCGCCATTGTTTTTGCGGTGAGCGATGCCAGCGCGGGCAAGCGCGGTATCAGCGCGTTTCTGGTGCCCACGAAAACCCCCGGCTACCGGGTGGCACGGCTTGAAAAGAAGCTGGGCCAGCGCGCCTCGGATACGGCGCAAATAGCCTTTGAGAATTGCGAAATCCCCGCCGACCACCTGTTAGGCGAAGCCGGGAGCGGCTACAAAATAGCCCTGGGAAATCTGGAAGGTGGCCGCATCGGCATCGCCGCGCAGGCGGTCGGCATGGCGCGCGCCGCCCTCGAAGCCGCCAGCCATTACGCCAAAGAGCGCACCAGCTTTGGGGTGGCCCTCAACGCGCATCAAGCCATCGCATTCCGCTTGGCTGACATGGCGACGCAGTTGGAAGCCGCGCGCCAGATGGTGCTGCACGCCGCCGCGCTGCGTGACGCTGGCCGACCCTGTTTGCGTGAGGCCTCAATGGCCAAACTGTTTGCCTCTGAAATGGCCGAGCGGGTGTGCTCGGATGCGATCCAAATCCACGGTGGCTACGGCTATGTAGAGGATTTTCCGGTAGAACGGCTCTATCGCGACGTGCGCGTGTGCCAAATTTACGAAGGCACCAGCGATGTCCAGCGCATGGTCATTGCCCGCCAACTCGACTCGCTTTAAGCGCGCTGGCTGGGCTGGGCTGGACTGGGAAAAATACAGTAGCCCGGCCAGCGATCTGGCGGTGAGCTGAGGGGTGGTCTACGTCGGTCGAGCGCAGCCACCAACGCGGGCCATATCCCACCGGCATAAATGCCCGCGCGCGTCTAGACCAAAGCTCGCCCAGACCCAAGCGGGGCCGCCAATGCGGCGCGGCCCCGAGGCCTCACTCAACCCAGATCAGTAATACCCCTCGCCACGCGCCGCGCGCGCTTTGAGTGCGGCCGAAGGTTGGAAGCGTGGACCATAAGCCGCCGCTAGCCGTTCGCACTCGGCCACAAAAGCGCCAATGCCTATCGTGTCGATAAACGACAGCGTACCGCCCGTCCAAGCTGGGAAGCCCCAACCGAGGATGGAACCCAAATCGCCGTCGATAGGATCGGTGAGGACGCCCTCCTCCATGCAGCGCGCGGTTTCCAGCGCTTGGATATACAGCAGACGGGTTTTGACTTCCGCCACGTCCGGCTGCTCGCTCGCCACGGGGAAATGTTCGGCCAGACCCGGCCACAGCCGCTTACGGGCATCCGCTGGGTATTCATAGAAACCCTGCCCATGGCGTTTACCCAAGCGCTTGAGGTCTTCGACCATTTTGCGCATCACCGGCCAACCGGATGCCGGCGTATAGGCGGCCCCTAGCGCCAGCTGCGCCTGTTGGGTGACGTGGTAGGCCAGTTCAACGGTGACTTCGTCCAGCACCGCCAACGGGCCTACCGGCAGTCCCGCCATCTTGGCCGCGTTTTCGATGAGCGCCGGCTTAACACCCTCACCCAGCAGGGTCATGCCTTCATTGGTGAAAGTGCCGAACACGCGGCTGGTGTAGAAGCCGCGGCTATCGTTGACCACGATGGGGGTTTTTTTGATTTGGATGACGTAATCGATAGCGCGCGCCAGAGTGGCCTCATCGGTGTGCTGACCGACGATAATTTCTACCAGCGGCATTTTTTCTACCGGCGAGAAAAAATGAATACCGATGAATTGCTGCGGCCGGATAGAGGCTTCCGCGAGCCCGGTAATGGGCAGGGTAGAGGTATTGCTGGCAAACACGGTGGTGGCCGGGATCACCGCCTCAGTCTGGCGGGTTACCGCCGCTTTGAGCGCCCGATCTTCAAACACGGCCTCCACAATAAGATCGCAACCTAGGAGGCTGGCGAAGTCGGTGGTGGGCTCAATGCGGGACAGCACGCGCTGCGCGCCACTGTCGTCCAACCGGCCACGCGCCACTTCTTTGGCGAGCAGCTTTTCGCTGTACGCCCGGCCGTGTTGCGCTTTTTCGGCTGTTGTATCCAGCAACATCACGCCCATCCCCGCGCGCGCCGAGACATACGCGATGCCGGCGCCCATCATGCCAGCGCCCAGCATCCCGAGGGTTTTCACCGCATGTTTGGGCACCCCGGCAGGTCGCCTAGCGCCCTTGTCGGCGGCGCCTTTGTTCACAAACAGGGTGCGAATCATGTTGCGTGCAACGGGATCCAGCAGCAGCGTGCCCAAGTAGTTCGACTCGATTTTCAGGCCCATCTCGATGGGT
>CAIPNE010000636.1 GCA_903866355.1 uncultured Gammaproteobacteria bacterium | reverse complement strand
TCGGCCCGTCCCCAGATCACCAAGGCCGGCAGATTGAGCGGCCGCAGCGCGGCACTCACGTGCTGGGAATAACCCTCGATGTCGCTGGTGGCGCGATAGAGCTTGAGCACCGCACGGCGGGTGCCGGCGTCGAAATCTCGATACATGCGCTCGACAAATTCCGGCGGCAGGCCGCGCGGGTTGCCCAGCCCCAGCAATAGCCGAAAACCAAAGCGGGTAGTGATGGCCATGATCAATTCGCCCAAGAGCGGCGTGCGCCACAAGCGCGCCATGAAATGCCAGCGATAGCCTGGAAAAACACCGGTATTGATGAGTGTGACCGAGGCGACCCGCGTGGGATTGAGCGCCGCCCACCACAAACCCCACGGGCCACCAAAATCGTGGAGCACCAGGTGCACGCGGGTGATTTGCAGTGCGTCCAGCAGCGCGTGCAGATGTTGCGCGTAGCCGCTCAGCGTGTAGTTAAACGTGGCGGGTTTAGCGGCCCCGCCAAAGCCGGGCAGATCGGGCGCGACGGCGCGCATAAAACCACCCACCTCGGCCACTAGCGCGCGCCAGTCCTCACCAGCACCGGGATTGCCATGGACGAAAACCGCCGCGGTGGTCCCCTCGCCGGCCTCGAGGTAGGGCGTTGCCACCCCCTCGATGCACAGCTGCGCTCGCTTAACGGGTGCTGGCACTGGGGCTTAAGCGCGCTTGCGCAGCCAAGGTGCTATGGCGCATGGAATAGCCAAAATAAAAGCCCACGCCGATGGCCAGCCAGATCATGAAGCGCAGCCAAGTATCCACGGGCAGGAACGCCATCAATGCCCCGCACGACAGCGTGCCCAACAGCGGAATGAGTGGGTTCCACGGCATTTTGAACGGGCGTGGCAGCGTCGGTTGCGTTCGGCGCAACATGATGACGCCCAAACACACCATCACAAAGGCGAACAGCGTGCCGATGTTGACCAACTCGGCCAGTTTGCCCAGTGGAATAAAGCCTGCGAACAGCGCACAGAACACGCCCACAAAGACGATCGTGAAGACCGGGGTTTGGGTGCGTTCATTGAGCCGGCCAAAAGCGGCCGGCAGCATGCCGTCGCGCGCCATGGCGAACATGATGCGCGTCAGCCCGTAGTAGAGCACCAGCATGACGGTGAGGAGGCCCGCAATGACGCCCGCCGCCACCATACCCGACGCCCAACGATGGCCGAGTAGCTCCAGCGCGTGCGCGACCGGGGAAGAGACGTTGAGTTCCTTGTAGCTCACCACCCCGGTGAGCACGGCGGCAACCAGAATGTAGACCAGCGTACAGATCACCAGCGAACTGAGGATGCCGATGGGTAAATCGCGTTGCGGGTTTTTGGCTTCTTCGGCGGCGGTCGTTACCGCATCAAAGCCAATATAGGCAAAGAAGACCAGCGAGGCCCCGGCGAGCACGCCGTAGGTCTCCCCATTTGCCGCGCGCGTAAACCAGCCAAAGGGCAGGAAGGGCGACCAATTCACCGGATTCACATTGCCGGTTGCGGCGATCAGAAACACCGCGATGGTGAT
>CAIPNE010000635.1 GCA_903866355.1 uncultured Gammaproteobacteria bacterium | reverse complement strand
CGCCGCCCACGGCGCCGACTACAAGACCAATAACGACAAGCTCAATCGCCTGACGGTCCTCAAGACCGGCGACACCGACAACGACGGTGACCTCGACGAGCTGCAGGTGCTTGGTGCGCGTTCGTTCTCCATCGTCGACGCGACCGGCACGCTCCTGTTCGACTCCGGCGACAAGATTGAGCAAATCATCAAGGCCAGCTTCATGCCGACGACCAGCTGCACGCTGGCCACCCCTAACTGCCTGTGGGATGACACCCGCAGCGACAACAAGGGCCCGGAACCGGAATCCGCGGTGGTTGCCACGGTGGGTAACGACACCCTGCTGTTCCTGGGTCTCGAGCGCTCCTCAGCCATCATGGTGTGGAACCTCAACAACCTGGCCACCCCGACTTTCGTTGAAATGATGTTCCACACCGGTGACGTCGGTCCGGAAGGCCTGAGCTACTTCACCGACGGCGGCTATGGCTACCTGGCCATCTCCAGCGAAATCAGCGGCAGCACCTCGCTGTACCGCACGGCTTCCCCGGTGCCGTTGCCGGCTGGCGTGTGGCTGCTCGGCAGCGCGCTGGGCGCGCTGACCATGAAGCGCCGTCGCAAGTCCTGAAGAAAAGCGCTTTGCCGGTGGGTGCGCCCGCCGGCAAGGTGCAGACATAAGGCCGCACGGGGTGACCCGTGCGGCCTTTTTAGTGACAGCACCGTGCTCAGGCGTCGTCGACCAGGAACAACAGGTGCACGTCGTTGAGGAAGCGGAAATCGGTATCGGTGGGTCGCACTTCGCCAACTCGGCCCAGCCGAGTGCTGCACTGCTCGCCGCTTAGTGCTGATTCGCCGGGCGTCTACCACGCGTCGGCCAATTGCGCCGGTATATCTGCGTGCTGATGAAGCACGCGCAATACAGCCAAGTAGGCCGCCTGCTCGACGTATAGCAGCGCATAGGGAAAGCGACTGACTAGCCACGAGCGCAACCCCGGGACCTCACACAATTCGCCATAGCGTGGCGAACCCGTTTCGGGGTTTTGCTCAATGTACATCAAGGCCGTTTCGACCTCGTCCAAGAAGCCTAATGCGGCGTCGGCGCCAGCTTCATTCAGATAATACGAAAAGGCGTTTTCAATATCGGTTTCGGCAATCCGCCGCAGGGCGCGGGGCTTCATGCCTCGCTTTGCGGCGGGTGGCGCACGGCGCGATGTTGTTCGGCGCGGGCTACAAGTTCAGCCTTGAATTCGCCCCACTCCCGACCGGGCGGCGACGCCAGCCCTTCGGCCACCAACGCGCGCAGGGCGTCCTTCGCGGCTTCTATTTCATCCTTGCGCACGAGGTCGCGCAGGTATTCGCTATGCGAACCGTAGCCGCGAGCCTTCACCCGCTGGTCCACAAACGCTTTCATGCTGTCGGGCAGGGATATGTTCATCGTGGTAGTCATGCTTGCACCCTAGCATCGATGGCAAAAACTGCCAACGGCCACTGCAGTGGTCAACTAATTTCGGACACAACAATAGGTTTTTTTGCTGCCATCTTCGGTTCGAAGACGGCGGGCGGCAGATTGCCCAATACGGCGTTCAAACGTATGGGGTCAGGTCCCCCATTTCCCATGTTTGTGGACCCTCACGAGGTATTCCCCCGCGCCAACCCTAATCCAACCCCGCCACCACGCAGCTAACGGTCGAGGAGGATAGGTCGAAGGCCAGTGCAAACCGGGAGACCTGCCCCCTATTTTCTTCACGAGCAGATCCGCTTCGTGCCCCTTGAAAATGATTCGGTATTGATAATGCGATCGATTATTAATACCATTAACTTATGTCTGTATTCCTCGTTAGCCGCTGCTCGTTAGAGGCCTCAAGACAGATTCAAAAAAGGGCGATTTCATGAAGTTTATTTCTCCGCTAGTGCTCTCAGCGACGCTGGCATTGAGCATCCCTCCTGTCTTGCAGGCAGAGAGCCTGCCTTCACAGGCGGAAATGTGGCGGATTATTCAGCAGCAACAGCAACAACTTGAGGCCTTGCAGAAACAGCTGCGGATGACGACCGCGAAAGTGCAGGCGACTGATGAGAAAATAGAGGTCACGGCCGCCAAAGTGCAGGCCTCTGACGAAAAAGCAGAAGTCACAGCCGCTAAAGTGGACGCCACCGAGGAAAAAGCCGAGGCCGCAGTGACCGCAGTCGAAGAATCCAAGACCGCAGCCGCAAGCTGGGCTGAGCGCACCCAGATTGGTGGTTACGGTGAGCTGCATTACAACAATCTCGCGGGCGAAGGCGCGGCTGTTGACAAAGATGAGGTCGATTTGCATCGCTTCGTGCTGTTCTTCGGTCATCAGTTCAACGATCGCATTCGGCTGTTCTCCGAACTCGAAATTGAGCATGCCATCAGTGGTGACGGTGAGAATGGCGAGGTTGAACTCGAACAGGCCTACCTCGAAATGGATCTGACGGCACACCATCGCTTGGCCGCCGGCGTACAGCTGATCCCGGTGGGCTTTCTCAACCAAACCCACGAACCACCAACGTTTTACGGCGTGGAACGCAATCCAGTCGAAACCTTCATTATTCCCACTACTTGGTGGGAAGCAGGCCTTGGCGTGCAGGGTGAAGTTGCGCCGGCGGCGATCCCTGGTTTGAGCTACCACGTGCTGCTGCATTCCGGTCTCGAGACGCCCGTTGCGGGTGGCAACGCCTTCAAGATTCGGAACGGTCGTCAGAAAGTTTCCGAAGCGCCGGCTGACGCGGGGGCTGTCACTGCGCAACTCAAATGGACGGGCTATCCGGGAGTCGAGATTGGCACCACCCTCCAGTATCAGCAGGATGTGACGCAGGATGCGCTGGCAGAGGCCATCGATGCCTTCCTTTTCGAAGCGCACGCGGAGCTGCGACGCGGACCGTTCGGGCTGCGGGCGCTCTATGCACGCTGGAATTTGGATGATGGCGGCCTGGGTATCGGTCCGGCGAGCGGCGCGTCCGTCGGCCGCGATCTGCAGTACGGTTGGTACATCGAACCCTCGTATCGCATACCAATCAACTGGGTGCCGGGCGAAGTCGGCATTTTCGGGCGCTACAACGAATGGGATAATAACGCGGGTGCGAATGGCGACTCAGGGGAGCGCCAGTACAATGTGGGACTCAACTACTGGCCGCATCCGTCAGTGGTGTTTAAGGTCGACGCGCAGTTCCAAAACAATGAAGACGGTGACGATCAGGACGGCTTCAATTTGGGTGTCGGCTATCAGTTCTAGAATTTGTGGGAATAGCCTGAGCGTTCTGCTAGCGAGCGCGGCGCTCTGGCTCGTGCCCTGCCTGGCGCGCGGCGAGGTCTATCAAACGCCCGACGCCTTTCTTGGCGAGGCGTTTGCGCAGAGCATCCCGAAGCCGAAAATCGTCTGGCTCAAGGGGGCGGTAAAACAGCAGGTCCGCGCAATCCTCGGCCATGATTACAGCTTG
>CAIPNE010000634.1 GCA_903866355.1 uncultured Gammaproteobacteria bacterium | reverse complement strand
CCGAACAGCTCAAGTGGGCGAGGGTTGTAAAAGCCTCTGGAGCAAGACCGGAGTAAATGCGCAAACAGCCTGTATTGGCGTAATCTGGGCAGACCTCGGTTCGAGGTTCGTAGTTCAACCTCGATGTGAACGATCGAGGCGATAAAAAAAAGGCGGACATGTGATGCGTCAACGCGGCTTGCTGGTTTTTCTGTTCGGGATAATCATTGCCTACGCTGCGGGCAGCGTGCGTGCCGCGGATCTTGCCGCCGCCTATCCTTCGCGCCCGATTCGCATTATCGCTCCCACCACGCCGGGCGGTGCAAACGATATCTTGCCGCGCCTGCTGGCGCCGAGATTGAGTGCCAGTCTTGGGCAGCAGATCGTTGTCGATGTACGGCCGGGGGCGGGCGGCATTGTTGGCACCGAAATGACGGCGCGTGCCGTGGCGGATGGCCACACCTTGATCGTCGTCGCGAATGGATACGCACTCAATCCATATCTTTACGATAAGTTGCCGTACGACACGCTGAAGGACCTGGAGCGGGTCACGTTATTCGCAGTGGCGCCGCTCGTGCTGGTGGTGCATCCGACAGTGCCGGCGAATTCACTGGGTGAACTGACTACCCTGCTTAAGGCGCGTCCCGGTCAGCTGAATTACGGTTCGTCGGGGGCCGGATCAGGCGGGTGGCTGTCTGCGCAGCTGTACCGTCGCATGGCCGGCATCGAAATGACGCATATTCCCTACAAAGGGGCGGGGCAGGCGACGACGGCGGTTGTTTCGGGGGAGGTCAATCTTCTGTTCACTTCCTCGTTGCCGGCAGCACCGCACATCATAAGTGGCCGTTTGCGCGCGCTTGGCGTCACCTCCGCAAAGCGGGTTTCCTCGATGGAATCTGTCCCGGCCATGGGCGAAAGCATTCCCGGCTACGAAGTGCTGAATTTTTTCGGTGTGCTGGCTACAGGCGGAACGCCAAAACCCATACTCGCCAAGTTGTATCGGGAAATCGCGCGCGTAACTGCGCAACCGGATATTCGCGAGCGTCTTGAAGGATTGGGATTTGAAGTGGTCGATCAGGGGCCAGATCAATTCACGGCATTTGTCAAAGCGGAAATGGCCAAATGGTCGAAAGTTTTCGTGGAAAGCGGCATCAAACCCACTGGCGTCCAGTAGCCCCGGATTGAACAGCAGCGCATCAATTTGAAGGAGACTGGCAGATGGAATCGTCGATGATGATACGCAATCCGCGGGCGCCGTTGTCGCGCGGCACTGGAAATATACCCGAAGCACTCAACGGTCTTGCCGGCAAAGTCGTGGGATTTATCGATAATACAAAACCGAATTTCAACCATTTGGTCGATGATCTTGCTGAAGTCCTGATGAAAGATTACGGCGTGCATTCGGTCATCAAACGGGGCAAGCGTTTGCAGTCGATCCCGGCGCCCAGAGAGTTACTGGATGAACTGGCCGATGTTTGCGATCTGGTCATAACCGGATCCGGCGATTGAGGGGCTTGCGCGTCGTGGAGTATCCACGACAGTGTCGAAGCCGTTAAACGGGATTGCATGGCCGTGACAGTATGCTCGACCGCTTTCGAAACGCTGGGCCGCCGGCAGGCCGCATCGCTGGGCTGCGTTGATTTGCCGATCGCGCTGGTGCCGCATCCGTTCGGCTTGCGTTCGCGCGCGGAATTGCCGCGAGTCGCTGCTGATGTGGCCTCACAGATTGCGAAACTGGTAACGCGCAGCGACGCTGGATCCGTGGCGCCAACCGCGTTCGGCACGCACCCGGAAATACTTGAGGTGCCAAACGACATCGAATCGAT
>CAIPNE010000633.1 GCA_903866355.1 uncultured Gammaproteobacteria bacterium | reverse complement strand
GCCCGTGGCGAGTATCAGACGGTCGTAGGCTAGGGAATCCTCGCGGCCATCGGCATGGCGCAGGCTGACGCGCTGTGTGTCGAGTGCCACCGCAGTCACTTCACCGGCCACCAGTTGGACGTTCAAGGGCGCCAGCGTGGGGGCTAACGGCGCGCGCAGACCTGCATGAAAAGCTTCGTAGAGCCGCGGCCGCACGGTGAGAAAAAGATCGCGCGACACCAGCGTGATGCCGATGGCGGCTGTGGCATTGGCGTGGGCAACTTCCCGCGCGGCCGTCAGGGCGGCCCAGAGGCCCGCGAATCCGCCACCCAGAATGACAATATTTTCCATCGTTACCTTCCTTTTGTGTGTTGTTACGCGGCGACCCTGCCAGTCGCCCTTTTTCTAGCCGTCGATCTGTGCGTCAGGTCGTGCGCCTAAACCCCAGCCTTGCGGCTAAACCGATAGACCGTGGTTTCAAAATCGACATAGCCGGGGTACGAGGCAATGTCCAAGAAAGGCAGTATTTGTGAGCACCACATACCGCCGACACCGTTTCGTCGGTCGATCCAGTAATAGGTGTTGGCCAGTCCGGCCCAGCTCAGGGCACCCGCTGGGCGACCGGTCGGGGTTTCTTCGTCGTTGACCTGAAAGGTATAGGCCCAAGATTTTTTAAGTCCGGGGAAGAAATCGCCGCTGTTGGCGAGCGGCGGTGAGGCGGTTTGCCAAGCACCGCTGTGGAGAGTGCCCAAACCGTTCTGGCACATGGCAGCCACGGTTTTCGGCCGCAATACCTGACCCTGCGGGCCGGCGCCATCGTTGAGGAGCATGCGGATAAATTTGAGGTACTCGCCCGTGCTGCCATACAGCCCCGCACCGCCCATGTGCATCGTGGGCGGCTGCGGCAGCCCGAGTGCGGGGACTGGGGTTAGCTGGCCATCGGGCGCGCGCTGATGAATGGTGGCCAACCGGGCCCGCATGGCGGGCGTCAGCTCAAAAGCCATGTCGTGGATGGCCAACGGATCAAACACTCGTTCCTGGAGTACCGCGCCTAATTGTTTGCCGCGCAGTTTCTCCACGATAAGACCCAGCCAATCGATGCTGGGCCCGTAGGTCCAGCGTTCGCCAGGGTCGTGCAGCAACACGCTGTTGATGGCGGCAAAATTACACGCCAAGCTGCTGGGTAGCCCCGCGACCGCGCGGTAGCGTTGTTCGTCGGCGCTGAAGAACTCATAACCGAAGCCTGCCGTATGGAGCATAAGGTGACGCAGCGTGATTTGCCGCGTTGGCGGGCGCAACTGGGGCTCGCCAGCGGCATCAAAACCCGTGAGAACCTGGCACTGGGCAATTTCTGGGAGGTAGCGTCGGGCTTCGTCGTCTAGGCTTAGCGCGCCTTCTTCTACCAACTGCATGACCGCAACCCCGGTGATGGCTTTGGTACACGACGCCATCAACATCACAGAATCCAGCGTCATCGGCTGCGCGCTGCCGAGTGCGCGCAAGCCATAAGCGGCTTCGTAGAGGTTGTCGGTGCGGTCGGTGACTATCGCCACCACGCCGGGTGCGCCACCGGCGCTGTTCACGGCGTTGGCCAAGACCGCATCCAAAGCAGTTTTGAGGGCGTGCGACATGCGGGAATTCCCTTCCTAGCGTTAGAGTGCTG
Organism: uncultured Gammaproteobacteria bacterium; assembly: GCA_903866355.1. GTDB lineage: Bacteria > Pseudomonadota > Gammaproteobacteria. The sequence continues at coordinate 551 of CAIPNE010000633.1, read as the reverse complement.
AAAGCTTGCCATCTACCCAGCTGATGCGCTATCCCAACCGGTGGGAGGGGTCGTGCGCAACACCTTTGCCACGGATAATGTCCAGCAAGCTTGGCTAACACATCGATATTCAGGAGAAAATTTGGAATGCCCGTTCACTGCACGCTGGAATTACTGGAAGAGCCCTTAGACGTTGCCTTTGAGGATATTCGCAACGCCCGTTTGAACGTTTTTTTTGCGCTGGGCACGCTGGATTCCGAGCGCCCCAGCTGGTCGTGCGTGGCCACCGTGGGGGAATCGCCGGCGGGTGAACCCCAGCCCTTGCTGACGGTGAGGCTGGACCCTTTTGGCCAACGAGTGCAGCAGGCGGGGTGGTTTAGCGTGGGCGAAGTGTGGAACCCTTTGCAGGTATTCCCGCCCTTATTGGCCCGCGTGGGTGACGCTTCGCCAGCACTTTTGTTGCTGGGGGAGATGGTGAGCGTGGAGCAACGCAGTGCGGTTGCGGCCAGCTTGTTTGCCCATTTTGGTCATGCCCCGGCGCTGGCGCGTGAACTCGCCGAGCAGGCACTTTC
>CAIPNE010000632.1 GCA_903866355.1 uncultured Gammaproteobacteria bacterium | reverse complement strand
CTCCTATATGTCACCATAATGTCACCACGTTTTCTCTACATACTGCCGCTATCACCTTAGCTTTCCACCCTACACAAACTAAAAACACCGGGGCTATCTCTAGCGCCAGCGCATAAATGTACTACCCCCCACCCTTTTCACCATCCCCTAACCACTGAACCCCACCCATCCCGTACCCACCCATTGTGAGGTAAGGGACCCTTCCTTCCTATACACACTGTTTTGCTCGAACAAACACAGGCAGAAGATATTGTTATACAGCGCCATCCCGCAGCCCATCCTCAACGAGGCCAACAGCGCGCTGGCATGGACGAAGCTCAACAAACGCCCGACGTTCGGCCTATCCGACCGCGCCTGGTTGGTTTGCGATTCGTTCAAACGTTCGTGGCGCTACGCCCACCCGGCCATTGCCTCATTCTGGAAAGACTTGCAGGAAGCCGCCGTGCTCGCCGTATCGCGGCCCGGAGTGACCTTCACCTGTCGCATGCTCAAGCTGCGCCGCGATGGCGCCTGGCTGCGCGTGCGCCTGCCATCCGGCCGCTTCCTGTGCTACCCGAGCCCCCAGGTGGATGACGCTGGGAAGCTCTCGTACATGGGCGTCAATCAGTATTCCCGCAAGTGGTCGCGCCTCAAGACCTACGGCGGCAAGTTGGCCGAGAACGTGACCCAGGCCGCCAGCCGCGACGTGCTCGCCGGGAACATGCCGGCCATTGAGGCGGCCGGCTACCAGATCGTGCTGTCGGTGCATGACGAAAACATCACCGAAGCGGACGACCGCGACGAATTCAATGCCGACCACCTGGCCGGCCTGATGGCTACCACCCCCACCTGGGCCGAGAACCTGCCGCTCGCTGCGGCTGGCTTTGAAGCCTATTGCTACCGGAAGGACTGACCCATGAAACTGCTGCGCTTTTATCGCCAGTACCGCGCCTATGGCTACGGCCGCGTGGATGCCCTGCGATCCGCTTGGAGGAAAACCCACTATGCGTGAGAGCACCATCGAGCAATATCTGGTCGAGCAGGTCAAGGCCAAAGGCGGCGAGGTTCGCAAGGTGCGGTGGATTGGTCGCAATGGCGCGCCCGACCGCATTGCCATGCTACCCGACCGCACCGTTTGGGTGGAACTCAAGGCGCCCGGCGAGAAGTGCCGGCCGCATCAAATCCGCGAGCACGAGCGCATGCGCCGCATGGGCCAGCGCGTCGAGGTAGTCGATTCCTTCGAAGGCGTGGACGAGGTGCTGGCATGAGCAAGTGGGATCGTCGCATGTTGGGCCTGGTGAATCTGGTCGCCACATGGAGCAAAGATCCGAGCACGGGCGTGGGTGCCGCGATCGTCGATAGCAAAAACCGCATTGTGTCGGTCGGCTTCAACGGCTTCCCGCGCGCGGTTTGCGATTCGGACGATGCCCTGTTCGACCGCGACGAGAAGCTGCGCCGCACCATCCACGCCGAGGAAAACGCGCTGCTTTTTGCCGGTCGTCCGGTCGAGGGCTGCACCATCTACGTGACCCACCCGCCGTGCGCACGCTGCGCTGCGAAGCTTATCCAGTCGGGCCTCGCCCGCGTGGTCGCGCACATGCCCGCCGAGGGCTTCGGCGAGCGCTGGGCCGACGACATGTGCAGTGCCTCGGCCATGTTCCTGGAAGCCGGCGTGACCTTCGAGTACCTGGAGCCCCAGCAATGAGCAACGTCGACCAACACCTTGACGCTGTGCTCCGCGCTGGCGGTTCGGGTTTGCGTTTCTACTCGATGCAAAAAACGCTCGACGAAATGCGGGCCGATATGGGCGCGGCACTACGCGCAGCGGCAGAAGCCGAGCGGGAGGCGTGTGCAGCGCTTTGCGACAGCAAGGTGATGGCGCTCGACCACGGCGGCAAGGAATACTATCGGCCGGCGCCTGCCGACCAGTGCGCGGCAGCCATCCGGGCACGAAGAAACAGCGCCGAGGGCTTGGCATGACCCGCCAAGCCTTCACCCCCCGCGAGTACCAGCAGCCGGTAATCGACCACATTCTCGACGTATCGCGCGACGCGGTGTGGGCTGGCATGGGCAT
>CAIPNE010000631.1 GCA_903866355.1 uncultured Gammaproteobacteria bacterium | reverse complement strand
GTTGATCTTAAAAGCCGCAATCCAAGGCTTGAATTCCACGAACTGCATGGCCGCAGTGCTGAGATCAAAGTCACGGTAAAGCAGCAGCGAAAACGCAAATACCACGATCGAAATGACCAGCGCATCCACGCGCACGCTCCGTTCGCGGCGGCCGCTACCGGCAAAAATTACCCACAGCCCCCCAAGAATGGGGAGCCAAATCACGGTACTGAGTAAGGGCAAATCCAATTGCATGCTATTGCTCGCTGCTTCGCTGGCGCGTCGCCCGCGTCAAGCGAGCACCTTGTGGACAAATACGGCCAGCAACGCCAGCAGGCCAAGAATCATGGCGAAGGCGTAGTGGTACAGATAACCAGACTGGACGCCGCGCAGTACCTGCGACCACCACCCAACCAAACGGGCAGAGCCATTGACGATGAGCCCATCGATAAGGCCAACGTCCCCAGCGCGCCACAACAACCAGCCGACGCGCCGCGCGCCGCCGGCAAAAAACCAGTCGTTGAAGGCGTCGAAACCGTACTTCGCTTCCAACACGCGTTGCAGCGGCGCCAGCACCCGGCCGACCCGTGCCGGAATAGACGGCTGCTTTAAGTAGCACAACCACGCCGTAGCCACGCCCGCCATGGCCAGCCAAAACGGGGGTTGCAGGAGGCCGTGCAGAATAAAAGGACCCACGCCGTGGAATTCTGCGTGCAACTCGGCGTTGGCTTGCGCGTGTGCGGCGTTCAGAAAGATGCTGCTACCGAAGTAATCGCCGAACACCATCGGGCCCACGCCAATCGCCCCGATGATCAAAGACGGGATAGCCAGTGCCACCAAGGGCACCCACACCACGGGCGGAGATTCGTGCAGATGTTCCTGCGTGTGGTGGTCCATGCGTTCTTTGCCGTGAAACACCAAAAACACCAGCCGGAAGGAATACAACGCCGTGACGAAAACACTGATTAAACAGGCCGCATACCCAATGGCCGCACCGGGCGTGTGAGAGACTTTTACGGCCTCAATGATGGCGTCTTTCGAGAAGAAGCCTGCCGTGCCGGGGAATCCGATCAAGGCCAGAGAACCAATGAGGCTGGTCAGCCAGGTGATGGGCAAATGCTTGCGCAGACCGCCCATTTTTCGCATGTCCTGCTCGTGGTGCATACCAATAATGACCGAACCTGCGGCCAAGAAGAGCAGCGCTTTAAAGAAGGCGTGGGTCATCAGGTGAAAAATCGCCGCGGAGTAGGCGGAGGCGCCTAGCGCGACCGTCATGTAGCCCAGTTGCGAGAGCGTGGAATACGCCACTACCCGCTTGATATCGTTTTGCACCAACGCCAACAGCCCCATGAAAAACGCGGTGATGGCGCCGATGACCAACACCACAGACAGCGCAGTGGTGGAAAGCTCGAACAAGGGCGACATCCGCGCCACCATAAAAATACCGGCGGTCACCATGGTGGCGGCGTGGATAAGGGCGGAGATGGGGGTCGGGCCTTCCATGGAATCGGGCAGCCACACATGTAGGGGCACCTGCGCCGACTTACCCATCGCACCCACGAACAGCAGCACGCAAGTGACCGTCATCAGAGACCAAGGATGGCCGGGCCAGAGCGTAATGGTGGTCTCGGTCAGACTAGGTGCCTTGGCAAAGACCGCGGCGTAATCCAGCGTGCCGCAATACATGAGGACCGCGGCAATGCCCAACAAAAAACCGAAGTCGCCCACGCGGTTCACTAAAAATGCTTTGAGATTGGCGTAGATCGCGGTCTCGCGTTTGTACCAGAAGCCGATGAGCAGATAAGACACCAAGCCAACCGCTTCCCAGCCGAAAAACAGCTGCAAAAAATTATTAGCC
>CAIPNE010000630.1 GCA_903866355.1 uncultured Gammaproteobacteria bacterium | reverse complement strand
GCATGTGCGGGTGATGACGCTTCTGCCCAGTCCAATTCGCGGTTGCAGGCCCACTCGCGGGACTGGCCAAATTCATTGCCCATGAAGCCCAGTTTTTTGCCCGGCGTGGTCAACTGCCAAGCCAACAGCAGACGCACATTGGCGTAGCGTTGCCAAGCGTCGCCGGGCATTTTGTTGAGCAGGCTGCCTTTGCCGTGGACCACTTCATCATGCGACAGGGGCAGCATAAAGCGTTCGCTGTAAGCATAAATTTGCCCAAAGGTGAGCAGCGCGTGGTGGTGGCGACGGTAGATCGGATCGAGGCCAAAATAACGCAGGCTGTCGTTCATCCAACCCATGTTCCATTTGAGCGAAAAACCCAGCCCCCCGGTGGCCAATGGGTGGGTTACGCCAGGCCAAGTCGTGGATTCTTCGGCCATGGTCAGGACCCCGGGAAAATCCATTTCGACCATGCCATTGAGCGCGCGCAGAAACGCCACCGCTTCTAAATTCTCGCGGCCACCGTGACGATTAGGCGTCCACTCGCCGGGCGCACGGGAGTAGTCGAGGTAGAGCATGGACGCCACCGCATCGACCCGCAGCCCATCGAAGTGAAATTCAGACAACCAGTAGTGCGCGCTGGAAAGTAAAAAACTGCAAATTTCGGCCCGGCCATAATTGAAACTGCTGGTGCCCCAATCTGGGTGACGCTGTAAGCGCGGGTCGGCGTGCTCGTAGAGCGCGCTGCCGTCGAAATGCGCCAGCGCGCCGTCGTCGGCAGGGAAGTGTCCGGGTACCCAGTCCAACAGCACGCCAATGCCCGCGGCATGGCAAGCCTGTATGAGCGCACGTAAGCCGTCGGGATCGCCAAAACGCGCGCTAGGGGCGAAGAAGCCCGTGCTCTGATAACCCCAAGATTCGTCCAGCGGGTGCTCGGTAATGGGCAGCAGTTCGATGTGCGTATAGCCGCGCGCGCGCACGTAGGGTACGAGCCGCTCGGCCAATTCTCGCCAGTGATAAAAGCGTCCGTCGGGATGGCGTAGCCAGGATCCTGCGTGTAGCTCGTAGGCGTTGAGCGGCGCGTGCCGCCAGTCGCGCTCGGCGCGCGCGCAACCACGCGGCGTCCTGCCAGGCGAAGGGCGCGCCGGACGCGACCCGCGAAGCTATCGCTGGCCGCAGTTCGGCGGCGTGCGCGTAAGGATCTGCGCGTAAGAAGACCTGGCCACTGTCGCGCTGACGCAGTTCAAACTTGTAGCGCGCGCCAACGCTAATGCCGGGGATGAATAATTCCCAAACCCCTGATCCACCCAGCGTCTGCAGCGGATGGCAGCGCCCGTCCCAATGGTTGAAATCGCCTACCACGGAGACGCGTTCGGCACTGGGCGCCCAGACTCTAAACCGTACCCCCGCGTGTTGCTCGCGGCTGATGGGGTGCGCGCCCAACAGTTGGTAACTGCGGTGATTTTGTCCCTGTGCAAACAGCAGCAGATCATCCGCGCTGGCGGTCGGCGGAAAGGCATAGGGGTCGACGGTTTCTACGCCATCGGCGACCACTCGCCAAGGCGATGTCGGTACTTGCCGCAGGCGCACACCAAACAAGCCCGCAGGATGGAGGCAGACCATCGGTAGCATGCGACGGGCTGTGCGGAGCGCGACGGCACTCGCACCCGGTCGCCACACCCGCAGTTGGCAGTGCGTCCCTTGGGGGTGCGCGCCGAGCACGCCGAAGGGGTCGTAATCTCGCGATTCCACCAAGCGTGCGATGTGGTCATCATAGGCAGGCATCTTGCGAGTCATGATACCGGTTAGAACGACAGATTCGCTCACCACCAGCAAAATAGGCAGCCATGGCCTCTACCCTCGATTTAGTTTTTCTCTGGCATATGCATCAGCCAGACTATCGTGCCCCAGACACTGGGGAATACGTGTTGCCTTGGGTTTATTTGCACGCCACCAAAGATTACACCGACATGGTGGCCCATCTGGAGCGTCATCCCGGGGTACGGGCGGTGGTTAATTTCGTGCCGATCCTGCTGGATCAACTCGAAGACTACGCGGCACAGATTGCCGGGGGCCCGTTGCGCGATCCCTTATTGCGCTTATTGGTGAATCCCGCCCCCGAGGCGCTCACGCTGGCGGAAAAACGCGCCGCTATCGCTGCGTGTTTCCGGGCTAATCACGCGCGTGTCATCGCGCCCTTCCCGCCGTACCTAAAACTGTACTCGCTGCAGGAAATTGTCCTCGGTTCCGGGGAGGGCGAGTCCAGTGATGTTGCATTGGACTATCTCGCCGGCAGCTATTTTAGCGACCTCGTGACGTGGTATCACCTAGGGTGGATCGGCGAGACGCAACGGCAGGCTGATCCTTTCATCGCCGCCCTGATGGACCAAGGGGCAGGGTACTCATTAGCCGATCGGCAGAAATTGCTGGCGACCATCGGTAAGCTGATAGCTGAACTCGTGCCGCGCTATCGCGCCCTTGCCGACGCGGGACGTATCGAACTCTCTACCACTCCTCACGCGCATCCTATTGCACCGTTGCTCCTGAGTTTTAACAGCGCACGTGAGGCGTTGCCAGATATTCCGCTGCCGGTGAGCGGCGCCTATCCGGGCGGGCAGGCACGCCTAGAACGCCACTTAAGTGCTGCGTTGGCCAGCCACCGGGCACGCTTTGGCGAGGCGCCACGTGGCATCTGGCCGGCTGAAGGCGCGGTCTCAGGACCCGCACTGGCGGGTCTGTCTGCGGCTGGTGCACAGTGGGTGGCGACGGGTGAAGCGGTGCTGGTGAATACCTTGGTCGCCGCGGGGCAGACCTACGAGCGCGCCCGCGATCTGTATCGCCCGTGGGTCGATGAGAGCGGCGTACGGGTATTTTTTCGCGATGACCGCCTGTCCGATCTCATCGGCTTTGAATACTCCCAATGGCACGGTCAGGACGCCGTCCAGCATTTCATGGGCGAGTTAATCCAGATCAGGGACGCAGCGCCTGCGCACGACACGCCGCTGGTTTGCGTGATGCTGGACGGCGAAAACGCATGGGAATATTACCCCTACAACGCTTGGCATTTCTTTGAAGACCTCTATAACGCGCTGGAGGCGCAACCGAGTATTCGTACCCGCACGCTCAGTACGGCACTGGCCCAGCATGCCGCACGTAGCGCGGCGCTGCCGCCGCTAGTGGCCGGCAGTTGGGTGTACGGAACACTGTCCACTTGGGTGGGCAACGCGGATAAGAATCGCGCTTGGGACCTGTTGGTCAATGCCAAGCAACGCTACGACGAACTGGCCGCAGACCTGCTGGCCGACCCGCCGCGGGCCGCGCGTGCCGAGGCCTTGCTGACGACGCTTGAAGGGTCGGACTGGTTTTGGTGGTTGGGTGATGATAATCCGCCCGCCGCGGTGGCAAATTTTGAAGCGCTATTCCGGCGCAATCTGCGGGCGTTTTATGCGGCCCTAGGCCTGCCCACACCCTTAGAACTGGACCAGCCGCTGAGCCGCGGGGGCGGTGCGCCTGAAACAGGCGGCACGATGCGCCGCTCGGGTTTGGATTAACTTCGCACCTTCTTGTCATCAGCTGACGGAGCCTCGCCTTATGCCGCCTAAAATATCGCTTCTGCTCGGGGTGCATGCTCACCAACCCGTCGGTAACTTCGCCAGCGTCATAGCCGAGGCTCATGAGCGCTGCTACCGACCCTTTCTCACCACCCTCTATCGCTACCCTGCGTTCCATTTTGCGGCCCATTTCTCTGGGTGGCTGCTCGATGAACTGGTGGCCCGTTATCCCGCGGACATGGCCTTACTGGCCGCGATGGTGGCACGCGGGCAGGTTGAAATGTTTGGCGCCGGTGACTGCGAGCCGGTGCTCGCTGCCATTCCCGCGCGCGACCGCCGCGGGCAACTGGCGGTGCTGTCCGAGAAACTGGCGCGCCGCTTTGGCGAACGTCCGTGCGGCGCTTGGTTGACCGAACGTGTGTGGGAATCGAGTGTGGTGCCAGACCTAGCCGCGAGCGGCATTCGCTATGTGACGGTCGACGATTATCATTTTCTGTGTACCGGCCGCACGGCCGAGGAACTGGATGGGTTCTATACCACCGAAGAAAATGGCCAGACGGTAGACCTTTTCCCCATCTCGGAACCGCTACGTTATCGGCTGCCGTTCGCACCGGCGGCGGAGGCGGTGCGCTATCTGGAAACGCAGGCCCTCGATGGCACGCAGGCCGCGATTTACTTCGACGACATCGAGAAATTTGGGATTTGGCCGGAGACCTACGACTG
>CAIPNE010000629.1 GCA_903866355.1 uncultured Gammaproteobacteria bacterium | reverse complement strand
CAGAATCGCTTCTTCGGGCATTTCGCCGGCTTCTAGGAAGCCGGTCACCAGCCCATACCAACTGGTTGGCCAGCCCACATTGCGAACGAGCACGATCTGGTTGTCCCATTCCACAATGCCCCCAACTACTGGTACGGGGTTGTCCCAATGTACAAAGGCGCATTGGCGCTGGGGGCAGATTGACCGCTCACGACCGCCAGAATCGCGCTTAATCATGGGCGTGGCGCACTGAGGACAGTAGTACATTGCTTCCCTTTAGAAAAAATGGTGAGCGTGCTTTATTTCACCCCTAGCGGCTGCGGGTCAAGCTTTGCGCCAAATATTCAGGCCACGCGCCGGATGCCCGCGCGGATTAGCGCCACAATCTGCTCAAGCTCGCTTTCGGTCGCGATTAGGGCAGGACCAATGGCGATAATGTCGCCGACGTAGCGCACCATGGCGCCGTGGTCGAAGCAGTAATGAAAAATCTCCATAGCGCGTTTGCTGACCTCGCCGGCCCGAGGGGCGAGTTCCACTGCGGCAGCAAGCCCGAGATTGCGCACGTCGATGACGTTGGGCTCATCGCGCAAGCTATGGATTAAATCTTCTAAAACCGGCTCCAAGGCCCGCGCCCGAGCTAGCAGGCCTTCATCGGCGTAAACCTTCAGTGCTGCCAGCCCTGCGGCGCAAGCGAGTGGATGCCCGGAGTAGGTGTAGCCGTGGAAAAACTCTACTAAGTGCTCAGGGCCGGTCATAAACGCCTCGTGGATTTCCCGGCGCACGATGGCCCCGCCCAAAGGAACCATGCCGCTATTCACCCCTTTCGCAAAAGTAATGATGTCGGGGGTCACGCCAAAGCGTTCCGCCGCGAAAAAGTTCCCGAGTCGACCAAAGCCAGTAATGACCTCGTCAAAAATCAGCAGGATGCCATGGCGGGTGCAAATTTCGCGCAACCGCTCCAGATATCCTAACGGTGGCACAATCACCCCTGCGGACCCCTGCATGGGTTCGACGATCACGGCCGCGATGGTTGACGCATCGTGCAACTGAACCAGCTTCTCTAGTTCCTCAGCAAGATGGCCGCCCCATGTGGGCATGCCGCGGCTGAACGCCATCTGGCTTAGGTCGTGGGTATGCGGTAGATGGTCAACGCCTGGCAGCATTGCCGAGGCGAAGGCTTTACGATTCGCCACCATGCCACCCACGGAAATTCCGCCAAATCCCACGCCGTGATAGCCGCGGGCCCGGCCGATCAACCTGAAGCGCGAGGCGTCGCCACGGGCGCGGTGATACGCCAGCGCAATTTTTAGCGCGGTGTCGACTGCTTCTGATCCGGAGTTAGTAAAAAAGACATGGTCTAAACCATCCGGCGCAATTTTAGCCAAGGCTGTGGCGAGTTCGAACGCGCGGTCGTGTTGGGTTTGAAACGGCGGTGCGTAGTCCAGCTGATCCAACTGCTGTTTCACGGCCTCGACTATGAGCGGGTGGCGATGGCCGGCGTTGCAGCACCACAGCCCAGAGAGGCCATCGAGGATCTGGCGGCCATCTTGAGTTGTGTAATGCATACCCTCGCCAGCGACGACGATGCGCGGATTTTTCTTGAACAGCCGATTATGGGTAAACGGCATCCACAGGGATTCCAAGGCTAGTGGCGCGCTGGGCAGTGGGAGCGGTGATCCAAGGGTGTTCATCGGCAGTTTCCTCGAGGCTAATGGAGGGCGCGCATGCCTCTTGTCCATCCTACCCCGCAAGAGCCTTTCGGTGTGCAATCCGCCAACGCTGTTAGCGGCCCGAGACTGAACGCAGGTCGCGGCGGTATTCTGAGTGACCATACTCTCGGTGGTGATGCCGATGCGATTGTTGTTAGTTGAGGACGACGAAATGATTGGCCGCGCCTTACGTCGGGGGTTGCAACAGGAAGGTCATAGTGTGGACTGGACGCGCGATGCAAACGCCGCCCAAGCCGCCTTGGCACTAGCACCCTACGAACTCGTGCTGCTGGACTTAGGCTTGCCCGGGCAAGATGGTCTGGCCTTCTTGGCCGAATTGCGCCGAGGAAAAAATCCCATTCCGGTCATTATCTCTACCGCTCGCGACGCCCTAGCTGACCGTATCCGCGGCTTAGATCTTGGGGCTGATGATTATTTAGTAAAACCATTTGATTTCGATGAATTAGCTGCCCGCATTCGCGCTGTGTTGCGGCGGCGGGCTGGGCAGACCAGCAATCGTTTGGAACACGGTACGTTGGCGCTTGATCCCTCGACCCACGAAGTTTGGTTAGATGCTCGGGCTATCGCGTTGTCGTCTCGCGAGTTCGCCATCCTACAGACGCTCATGGAACGCCCCGCGGCCATCATTTCGCGCGCCAAATTGGAGGATCGTCTCTATGGTTGGGATGAGGAAATTGCCAGCAATGCGGTGGAAGTCCACGTGCATAATTTGCGCCGAAAACTGGGGGATCAACACATAGTGACAGTCCGAGGTATGGGCTATCGATTGGGCGCTGAACGCTAATGTCGCTGCGACGTCGCCTCTTGGTGGTGTTATTGCTGGCCGCTTTGGTAACCACCCTGACTGCGACGGGCGCGACTTGGTATTGGGCACGTCATGAAATCGACCAAATACTAGATTATCAACTGCGCCAACAGGCGCTCTCGCTAGAGGACAAAGCCTATCTTTTGGGTTCGGTCGCGGTGGTCGATCCCGACCCGGAACAGCAAGTCGTGACCCAACTCTGGGACCAGCGCGGCGTGCTGCGCTACCAGTCGCACCCAGGCATCGTGCTGTCGCTATCAACCCATCGGGGTTACAGCACCGCGCGGGAAAATAACGCCGACTGGCGCGTGTACGCCATGCAACTGGGACCGTGGATCGTACAACTGGCGCAGCCGTTGTCCATCCGACGGAATATCGCCACCAACGCTGCACTCCACATGCTCTACCCAACGCTGGCGTTGTTGCCGTTGTTAGCGTTGCTGATCTGGTGGGCCGTGGGTCGAGTGCTAGCACCGATATCTGCACTTGCGACAGCTATTTCTCGGCGCGACCCTGCAGTCTTGGAGCCGCTTGCGCACAGTGGTTTGCCCCAAGAAGTAGGACTAATGGCCGAGGCGCTTAACGATCTCATTGCCCGCCAACGCGAGGTGCTCGCTCGCCAGCAGGAATTCATGGCAGATGCCGCGCACGAACTGCGCACCCCACTCATGGCAATCAGTCTGCAGGCGCAGCTGCTCGAGCGCGCTGCTACAGAGGAAAGCCGTGAGGAGGTGCTCGGTGAACTCAGGCAAGGCATTGCCCGTTCCACTACGTTACTAGAGAGATTGATGGCGGTTGCACGACTTGACGCCAGCGACTCCCTGACAGCGTTGTCCTCGCTAGACCTGGCCCCAATATTGGCGAGAGCGCAACAAGAAGTGGCGGCTCTTGCGGCTGCACGGCGCATCGATTTGGCCGTGCGCGTCGCCGATCATGTCGCCATTCAAGGCGATGCCCGCAGTCTCACCGGACTCTGCGTGAACTTATTGGAGAACGCGCTGCGTTACACCCCCGAGGGCGGGCGGGTCTTGGCGAGTGTTACGGCCAGAACGCCGGGCGTGTGCCTGAACGTGATGGATAACGGGCCGGGTATTCCGTTGGCTGAACGTACGCGTGTCTTTGAGCGTTTTTACCGGATACCCGGCACGACGCATCCTGGCAGCGGCCTAGGCCTTGGGATCGTCCGGCGTGTGGCCGAATTACACGGTGCTGTCGTTGAGATTGATGACGCCCCGGGGGGCGGCACTTCGGTGCGAGTCAGTTTCCCGCCAGCGCTGGGCCCGGGCTGAGCTTAAGCTTTGCTTAAGTTTCGTCGGGCACAGTGTGAGTCATGAGGGTGGCATAGGGCTGCCTAGACAAACTCAAAGAGGAACGCGAATGAACCGCAGGAAAATTTTAGCATCGGCTGTCACCGCTGCGTTCGTGGTTGCCACGTTCGCAGGGCATGATTTTGTTTCAACGCTGATACCGACCGTGGCGGCTGAAACCAGCGCTGCCCAGCCACGGCTGGTTGGACTGCCTGACTTCACCGAGCTGGTGAGCGCCACCGGCCCGGCGGTCGTCAACATCAGCGCGACCCATCTCAAATCAACCAGTCGTCGTGAGCGCTCGTCGAGACCAGAACGAGAAGACAACTCGCCAGAGTCTTTCCGTCATTACGGAATGCCCGCGCCGGACCGTGAGGGGCCCATGCAGCGCAGCGGTGGGTCAGGTTTTATCATTTCTGCTGATGGCCTCATTCTCACCAACGCCCATGTGGTGGACGACGCCGAGGAGTTGAACGTCAAGCTGAGCGATAAACGTGAGTTCAAAGCCAAGGTCATTGGCGTAGATGAAGTCACCGATGTCGCGCTCATTAAAATTGAAGGGAGCAAGCTGCCTGTTTTAAAGGTTGGGGATTCCGCTGCGCTAAAGGTTGGAGAGTGGGTGATCGCGATCGGATCCCCCTTTGGTTTTGACAACACCGTGAGTGCGGGCGTGGTCAGCGCGAAGATGCGTTCTTTGCCTAATGGGGGCTATGTGCCTTTTATCCAGACCGACGTGGCAATTAATCCGGGCAATTCGGGTGGCCCTCTGCTCAATCTTAAAGGTGAAGTGGTCGGCATAAACTCGCAAATTTATAGCCAGAGCGGTGGGTATATGGGGCTGTCGTTTGCGATCCCGATGGATGTCGCGATGGAAGTCCAGACCCAGCTTGCGCAAGGCGGGAAGGTTCAACGCGGACGCTTGGGGGTGTCTGTGCAGTCGCTAGATCAGGATCTGGCGCGATCCTTTGGTATGACGACCCCCCAAGGCGCATTGGTTAGCCAAGTGCAGGACGACATGCCTGCCGCGAAGGCGGGCATCAAGGCCGGGGATGTCATTGTGAAGGTTGATGGCGACACTATCGAAGATTCTGCCTCGCTGTCCAGACTAATCGCGGGGAAGAAACCGGGCGAGACAGTGGCCGTTAGCGTACTGCGCGACGGCAAATCCATGCAGGTGCCGGTGGCGCTGGGCTCCATGGACGGCGGTTTAGTGGCCGCGAGCGACAAAGGTGATGGCGAGGCTGCCAAGTCGGGTCGTTTGGGCGCCGTGGTGCGGCCGCTCGACGAGCAGTCCCGCCGGGAACTCGGCGGTGATGGGCGCGGCGTTCTGGTGATGGAGGTGCAAGGGGCCGCGGCACGCGCCGGGATCCGACCGGGGGACGTGATTCTGGCGGTTAATTCTGCGCCAGTGGCCACTCCAGCCGACCTCAAGCGCCTCATCGCAGGGGCTGGTGGGCAGATCGCGTTGCTGGTGCACCGTGACGATACCGAGATCTTTGTGCCGATCAAACTCGGGTAATACGGGGGCCTGTGGGCGGTAAGGTCGCCCGCCCGCAGACCCTTAGGGCGAGTTCAGCGACGATTCATTCGCGGCAGTCGAAAATGCTGGGACGCGCGAAATTCGGCAGCGCAGCAATTTTATCTATATAGTTTGCCGAGTCCCAAAGAGCACCCGTTAGATCGACATGTCTACTTTATCTGCCGCCATTCCGGCGATGTCCCGACGTGCGTTTCTGAGCCGTCTGGCCGCGCTAGCAGGCCTGTTACCGGCTCTCCATGCGGATGCTACACCGCTGTTCTCGGAGCCCAAGCCGTTCACCCTCGACGTGCTCAGGAAGCGCGCTAAGGCATTGGCCGAAAAGCCGTTTCAGGCTCCTCCCAGTAGTGTTTCTGCGGCCCTGCGAGATCTGACCGGCAAGCAATATCACGATATCCGTTACCGGCCACAAGACGCCCTCTGGCTCGGCGAAGCTCCCTTCACCGCCCAATTTTTTCATCCGGGCTTCTATTACAAAACTGCCGTTCGCGTTTTTGATGTCACTGACGATCAAGCGCGTGAAGTTCGCTACGCGCCGTCCTTATTTGATTTCGGTGGTAACCGGCTGGATCCCGGCGCGTTCGAAAAAACCGATGGCTTCGCGGGCGTGCGAATTCACTACGCACTTAACACGGCGAGCTATCTGGACGAACTGATTTCCTTCCTGGGCGGCAGCTACTTCCGCGCGTTGGGGCGCAACATGGGTTACGGGCTTTCGGCTCGGGGCTTGGCCATTGGCACGGCCTCTGAACAAGGCGAGGAATTTCCTTTTTTCTCGGAGTTCTACCTCGAGCGTCCCGTCGACGCGAACTCCGTTGTATTGCACGCATTGCTCGATAGTCGCAGTTGCACCGGGGTTTATACCTTTACCGTGCGGCCAGGTGACGCGACGATCGTCGATGTGAACCTCACGTTGTATACCCGCCGGGTGATGGAAACCGTCGGAATTGCGCCCCTGACAAGCATGTTTTTCTTTGCTGCCAACGATCGCCAAGGCGTCGATGACTATCGCGAAGAGGTCCACGACTCCGACGGACTGCTCGTATGGAACGGCGGTGGCGAGTGGTTGTGGCGTCCGTTGGTCAACCCGCGGCGTTTACGAGTGAGCTATTTCGTGGATCACAACCCTAAAGGGTTTGGACTGCTCCAGCGCAACCGGCGTTTTGAAAGCTATGAAGACGCCGAATCTCATTACGAGAATCGTCCCAGCGCGTGGGTAGAACCCGTCGGCGATTGGGGGGCGGGTGCTGTGACACTGATAGAAATCCCCAGTGACCAAGAGAGCAATGACAACATCGTTGCTTTTTGGCGGCCTAAGGACCCGCTGGCTGCGGGGAGCGAATGGCAAGCAACTTATCGACTGCACTGGTGTCGGGAAGTGCCGGTGGCCAGTGATCGGCTGGGTAGCGTGGTCAGTACGCGGATTGGCCGCGGCAGTCAGGAACGGGCCCGATTATTTATTGTCGATTTTGGTGGCGACGCGCTGCGCGATCTCACCGCTCCCGTGAAAGCCAACCTGTTTACTTCTCGCGGTCAACTCTCCACGGCGACTACGCAATGGGATTCGGCCCGAGGGCTCTGGCGAACCACCTTTGAGCTGCTACCCGAGGGCGATGATCCCATCGAACTGCGTTGCGTCCTGATGGCGAATGCTCAGGCCATCACTGAAATCTGGTGTTATCAGTGGACGGCCTGAGTTGAATATGGACGCTCTGAGCTCGGCACTTAATGCGCCTTCCGAGGGTTTAGCACCGCGCCAACGTTTGGCGGTGGAGAAACTCCTGAGGAATTTTTTTCTGCCGTTAGGTTATACCGACGATGCGGCTTTAGATGAGCTTATGACCACGCTTTTTGCCGATATGCCGACACGGATGGATGCGGACCTAGCGTTGCGTTATGTCCGCCGTCGGCTAGATCGTTGGACCTTGGTGGCTACCAATGCCCTAGGGCTTGGGCAGCCCGTCGACGTCTATACGCGTCGGACGGCGTTGCTGAATCTGCAGATTGGACAACATTGGCCGCGCGCTTTGCTCTCTCCCAATGCGCCGGCCGCGCTGCACAGCGCGCTGCGCGATGCGCTACCACTATCTCTGCCGCCCGACGAGCCCCTGATGATGCCGGTGCAATCCCTCCACACGGCGCCCGGCTTGGCGGTAAATCCCCTTACCCCAAAGCCCTTGATCTGGCGGCGGGTCGCGGTGTTTGGTGGCACGTTGGCGCTCACTGTGCGCGCTACGATTGAGCTTGGGCGGGTTTTTTCGCCGGGTGGCATCAGTGCGATTGAAGTCTTACTTATGGGACTTTTTGTCGCCAATTTTGTCTGGATAGCGCTGACTTTTTGCAGTTCGTTGGCCGGTCTTTGGAGTGGGTTACGGCCCCGCCACCCGCTGGGTTTGGCTGATCCTCGACCGTTGGAATTGCCGCTAGACACGCGCACCGCGATCCTCATGCCGACCTACAACGAAGAACCACGCCGGGTGATGGCGGCTGTCGAAAAAATCTATCGCTCGTTGCGCGATCAAGAAGTCCTAGCGAGTTTCGATTTTTTCGTTCTGAGTGACTCAACCAACCCCGACAGTTGGGTTGCGGAGGAAATTGAATGGGATGCTTTGCGCCGCCGATTAGGCGCAACTGGGCGATTGTTTTATCGACGGCGGTTCGAAAATACTGCGCGAAAGTCCGGGAATATCGCTGATTTTTGCGAGCGTTGGGGAGCGCGTTACGAAAACATGTTGGTGCTCGATGCCGACAGCGTCATGAGCGGTGAAACCGTGCTGATGTTAGCGCGGTTGATGGACAGTAACCCGACCGTCGGCATTCTGCAGACTGTGCCGAGGTTGGTGAATCGCAACACGCTGTTTGCGCGCGCCCAACAATTTGCGGCAGCGATGTATGGTCCCGTGCTCGCGCGGGGTTTTGCCTGGTGGTACGGCGGCGACAGCAATTATTGGGGCCACAATGCGATGATTCGCGTGCGCGCCTTTGCTGCTCACGCTGGCATGCCGGTGCTACCGGGGAAGGCGCCTTTTGGCGGGCATATTTTAAGCCACGATTTCGTCGAAGCCGCGTTAATGCGGCGCGCCGGTTGGCAGTCACATCTGCTCACCGAACTGGGTGGTAGCTACGAAGAATCGCCCCCTTCTTTGCTCGACCACGCGATGCGTGATCGGCGTTGGTGTCAGGGCAATCTGCAACACTTGGCACTGCTGGGCACGGCCGGTCTGCATCCCTTGAGCCGCTTCCACTTATGGTCCGGCATCATGTCGTACTTGGCTTCCCCGCTGTGGTTGCTCTTTTTGCTGGTCGGCATTGGCGCGGCGCTACAGGGCAGTTTCCAGCTGCCGATTTATTTTTTCCCTGACCGTACGCCCTATCCTGTGTGGCAAGTCATCGATTCCGAACTGGCGGCGCGTTTGTTTGGGGCAACAATGTTAGTGCTGCTCTTACCCAAATTTCTGGGATGGCTGAGCGTGGCGTTAGGGCCAGATGGTGCCAATGGATTCGGGGGGCGGGGTCCCGCGCTACGCAGTGTGTTGGCTGAGACTTTTTTCTCGGCGCTCATTGCGCCAGTGCAAATGCTGCTGCAAAGCCGGTTTGTCTTCGATGTTCTGCTGGGACGGGATAGCGGCTGGAAAACCCAGACTCGTGATGATCGTGGAATGCCATTTGCCGATTGTTGGCAGCATCATCGGGGTCATATGGTCGTTGGGTTGCTATTGGGCGTTACCGCGTGGGCCGTGTACCCCGCGTTATTGGCGTGGATGCTCCCGGCTTTGCTGGGCATGGTAATCGCCGCGCCGATGTCGTGGGTGGGCGCGCGTCTGTCGTTGGGATTAGCGGCTCGTCGAAACGGGCTGTTCGTTATTCCGGAGGAAACCACGCCGCTTGCGCTGCTGGCTGACTCGCCGGAAGGTGTGGACATCGAAGTCGGGAGCGGGCTTGAACGGGTTACTCGTGAGCTTGTCGTCGGCAGCCTGCATCTCGCGTTGCTGTCCCAGCACCGTCCTGCCGAGCCCACCGATGCGATGACGCTGGCCCGGTATCGAGCCCAAACCATTCGGCACAGCGAGGAATTGACCGGTAGGTTCGACCGCCGGCTGCAAGCAGCGGCGCTGGCCGATAGCATAGCGATTCACTATTTGCGGCGACGTATCGGTGGCTACCGAGTGTAGCCGTGCAGACGCGCCGGTGCTCAGTGTCTAAGTGGGATCGTTCAACAGTGACGTTACGCCGCAGGCGGCCGCGAGTGCGGCTAACTGGCTGGGTACCCCGCGCAGCGCAAGGGGCTGCTTCTTGGCGCGTGCGCACTTTACCCATTCCACCAAGAGCGCCAAGCCCGCGCTATCGGTGCGAGTAATTCCCGAAAGGTCGATGCAAGGATGGACCGCTGACGCCAACACCGAGGTGGTTTGGGCAAGCGCTGCGCGCACGGTGTCGAAGTTCATCGGACCCTGTAAAGCCAGTGTGCCGTCGGGCTCGGTCGTTACCGTAAGCGTGCTGCTGGTGTCCATAATCTACGAATTAACCGCTCCCAGCTTTTTGGGCGTTGTGTTCGGCAATTTGGGCAATCAGCCCATCCATCCCTAACTTTCCAATATCGGCATTGAACCCGGCGCGATAACTCACGACCAGACTAATACCGCTGATGGCGACATCCACCACTTTCCAGTCATTCGCGACGCTATGCACATCGTAATCTACCTGCAGCGGACGCACGTCATTCCCCCGATAAACCTCCGTGCGCACGCGCTGCGTACCGGGCCCCAAATCACGCGCGGGCAGTACTTTGACCGCTGATTCTCGGTAGTCGTAGATGGCGTGCGCGTAGGTGCGAACCAGTAAGGTGGTGAATTCAGACAGGAATCGTGCGCGTTGGTCAGCGGTTGCCTGACGCCAGTGAATGCCTAACACCCGTTGCGACATGCGTGGAAAATCAAAGTGCGGCAGCACCGTTTCCTGGGCAATTTCGTTGAGGCGAGCCGGGTTGGCGGCAATGACGTCGCTCTCGGCGCGTAGACGTTCCAATACGGCGGTGGCGGTGGTGCGCACGAGCGTTTGGGCCGGTGATTCGTCGTCTGCCCGTAAGCCCGACGATCCGGCGACTAACAGCAGCGCCAATAGCCAGTGACACAGCCAAGTGCTCACTGCGGGAAGAAGTCTGACCCGTTGTGGCCCACCGAGGGGTAACACGGCTTGGATAGGCTGCATGTTCAGGACCCTGGGCTGGCAGATTTAGTTGTCTTGCTATAGAGAAATTCCTGAATGATTTTCTCCAAAACTACTGCGGACTGTGTAATCGTGATTTCGTCGCCGGCCACTAAGCTGGTGTCGTCCCCTCCGGCTTCTAGTCCAACGTACTGTTCGCCAAGTAGACCTGCAGTATAGATATTGGCAGCGGTGTCCGCCGGAATGCTGTTATAAATCTGGCTGATGCGTAGCGTCACTACCGCCTGAAAGCGTTTTGAATCGAACCCAATGTTCGTGATTCGTCCCACCAACACGCCGCCCATTTTGACCGGCGATCGTACTTGTAGGCCGCCAATGTTGTCGAAGTAGGCCTTCACCTCATAACCAGGAGGCGGGGAGAATTGGGCTAAGTTGGCCACTTTGAGGGCCAGTAACAGCAGAGCAGCTAGCCCTATTGCCACGAATGCGCCCACGGAAATTTCCATTAATCGGGGGTCTTTCATCGCGCTCTCAGTTAAACATCAGTCCGGTCAAAATAAAATCCAGCGCCAATATCGCTAAAGAGGAGTGCACCACAGTACGGGTGGTGGCGGCACTTACCCCTTCGGAAGTTGGCACGGCATCATAGCCCTCAAAAACAGCGATCCAACTCACCACGAAGCCAAAGGCCAAGCTTTTGATCATCACGCCGTTCACCACGTCGTCTAACAGCGTGACTTTGGCTTGCATTTGCGACCAAAACGCCCCTTCGTCCACCCCCAGCAGGCCTACGCCACAGAAATGCCCACCCAAAACGCCGACGGCGGTAAAAATGGCGGCAAGCAGAGGCATGGAGATTATGCCCGCGACGAACCGCGGCACGACGATTCTGCGCACCGGATCCACCGCCATCATTTCCATCGCACTGAGCTGCTCGGTCGCTTTCATGAAGCCAATCTCGGCCGTGAGGGCCGAGCCAGCGCGCCCGGCGAATAGCAGGGCGGCGATCACGGGCCCGAGTTCCCGTAACAGCGATTTAGCCACCACGACGCCTAGAGATTGCTCGGCACCAAAGGTTATCAGCGTGTTGTAGCCTTGGAGGGCGAGGACCATACCGACGAAGGTGCCCGCGACGACGATAATCAGCAGCGATTGCACGCCGACCGACCAGACTTGGACGACCAGCAAACGCGGTCGCCGGACCAGCGCCGCCAGTCCTAACAGGATTCGTAACAAAAACAGATGCCCACGCCCCAGTCGCTCGAACACGCTTAAGCTTGCGCGCCCCAAACCCACCAAGAGGCCGGTCATGGGATTGGCTCCAGCAGATCTTCGAGGTAAGCGCGTGCCGGAAAGTGAAATGGAACCGGTCCATCCGACAGCCCACCCATGAATTGTCGGACCATCGGGGAGGTGGATGCACGCAATTCTGCAGGCGTTCCTGCCCCTACAATTTTGGCTCCAGCCAGCACGTAGATATAGTCGGCAATGGAATTG
>CAIPNE010000628.1 GCA_903866355.1 uncultured Gammaproteobacteria bacterium | reverse complement strand
TGCGTACGCGGCCACCGACACCGAGGGCAAGAGCGTGGAGGCTGAGCTGGCGCGGATCGGCTACATAGGGGACCAAGAACCCGGCGACCACCCGATTGGCGCGTATTTTGAGACGCCCATCGAACAAGGCCCAGTGCTAGAGGACAACGACATCACCATCGGCGTGGTCCAAGGCGTATTGGGTATCCGTTGGTTTGACTGCACCGTGACCGGCATGGAAGCCCACGCTGGCCCCACGCCCATGGCGCTGCGCCGCGACGCTCTGCAGGTAGCCACGCACATCATGCAAGAGGTAGTGGCCAGCGCCCTGCGCCACGCGCCGCATGGCCGGGGCACCGTGGGCATGGTGCAGGTGCACCCCAACAGCCGCAACGTGATTCCGGGGCGCGTCAAGTTCAGCATCGACCTGCGCAACGCCACTGACGCACTGGTGGACCAGATGGCCGACGAAGTGAAAGCCTTTGCCGCGCGCATGGCCGCCCAGACTGGGCTGGACGTGAAGATCGAGCTGGTATCCAGCTACTCGGCCATCGGCTTTCATGCCGACTGCATTGAGGCCGTGGCCCGCGCAGCGGCCAAGCTGGGCTATTCGAACATGCCGGTGGTCTCGGGCGCAGGGCACGACGCGGTGTACATGTCCAAGCTGGCCTCCAGCGGCATGATTTTTATCCCCTGCAAGGACGGCATCAGCCACAACGAGATTGAAGACGCCAAGCCCGAGCACATCTCGGCAGGCTGCAATGTGCTGTTACACGCGATGCTGGAGCGTGCGGGCACCTGAAAGATCGGTAACGAAAAAATCAACGGGCGTTTCGCCCTTGTCAGTGGCTGCTGAAGCAGCGTTTGTTTTGCTAGTGTTTTTACCTTGGAGAATCTATGTCCCTAAAAATTTCCCGCCGTAACACCGTGGCTCTGGCTGCGCTGGCAAGTGTTTGCTTGATGGCGCCTGGCTTGGCGCAGGCACAAGCCAAGCCCAAAGTCGCAGGTATTTATACCGTGCCCTTCGAGCAGCAATGGGCCGGGCGTCTGCACACCGCGCTCAAAGCGGCAGAAGCACGTGGCGATATCGAATACAAGGCCAGCGAAAACGTGTCCAATGCCGACTACGAGCGCGTGATGCGCGAGTACGCCACGGCCGGCAACACACTGATCGTGGGTGAAGCCTTCGCAGTCGAAGCCGCGGCTCGCAAGGTCGCCAAAGACTTCCCCAAAGTGTCGTTCCTCATGGGATCAAGCGGTAAACCCGCAGCGCCTAACTTCAGCGTATTTGACAATTACATCCAAGAGCCTGCGTACCTGTCTGGCATGGTCGCTGGCGGAATGACCAAGAGCAACAAAATTGGCATGGTCGGGGGCTTTCCTATTCCAGAAGTCAACCGCCTGATGAATGCCTTTATGGCGGGTGCCTTAGAGGTCAACCCAAAAATCGAATTCAGCGTGAGCTTTATCAACAGCTGGTTTGACCCACCCAAGGCCAAAGAAGCTGCATTTGCCATGATCGACAAGGGTGCTGACGTGCTGTATGCCGAGCGCTTTGGCGTCACGGACGCGGCCAAGGAAAAAGGCAAGCTGGCCATTGGCAACGTGATCAACACCCAGGCCCAGTACCCCGACACCG
>CAIPNE010000627.1 GCA_903866355.1 uncultured Gammaproteobacteria bacterium | reverse complement strand
GTGAGTGTGGCGTCCACCACCAAGGGAATACCCGCCGCGTGCGCGACCGCCGCCACCGCCGCGATATCCAACACCTCGCCACGCGGATTGCCCACGGTCTCAGCGTAGAGCAGCTTGGTTTCTGGGCGGATCGCGGCGGCAAACGCGGCGGGGTCGCGGGGATCTACCAAGGTCGTGGTCACCCCAAAACGCGGCAGGGTATAGGCCAATAGATTGTGGGTGCCGCCATACAGCGCGCGTGAGGAGACGATGTGTGAGCCTTGGCCGGTGAGGGTCGCCAGCACGAGATGAATGGCCGCCATGCCGCTCGCGGTAGCAACCGCGCCCACCCCACCGTCTAACGCCGCCACCCGTTCTTCCAGCACGCTGAGCGTGGGATTGGCCACTCGGCTATAGACATAGCCCGCGCGCGCCTGCGCGAACAAACCCGCGGCCCGCTCGGCATCCTCGAACACAAACGAGGTGGTTTGATAAATGGGGGTCGCGCGACTGCCGGTTTGGGCATCGGGACGCTGACCTGCGTGCAGACTTAGGGTGTCAAAACCAAGATAGCGGGGTCCGCTCATGCCGTGTTCTCCTCATCACAGTGGTGGCATGGTAGCGGTAGAAGGATCCCGCAGCGAGAACACTTTGGCGCGCACTGTGCGCCGGTACTCCGCCGGCCCCACCATGAGCAGGCGACTGAAGAGCCGCGCGAAATGACCTTGGTCTTGATAGCCCACCCGAAAGGCAATTTCTTTGATCGAGAGATTGGTCGCTTCGAGCAATTCTTTGGCGGTGCGAATGCGCAAATCCTGTAGCCAAGTGAGCGGCGCAGAACCCGTCGCCAAACGAAAGCGCCGCTCCAAGGTGCGCGGCGACAGGCCAAATTCAGCCGCCAACGCCGGCATCCGTAGCGGCAAACCCAAATCGCGCTGCATCCGCCATTGCAGATCCAGAATGACTTCATCGGCATGCTGCAATTCGTCGCCTTCGAGATAGCGGTAGCGGTCGTAGGGACGTCGAATCTCGTGGGAAAAATTGCGCTCCACGTGACTCGCCACCGCGCGGCCAAAAAATTGCTCAATCAGATGGACGGTGACATCGGCCAGCGCATTCACGCTGCCTGCGCAATACAGGCGTCCAGCTTGCGTGATAAAAAACTGCCGTTTGAGTTTGACCTCGGGATAGCTGCGCGCGAACTGATCAAAATAGTGCCAGTGGGTGGTGGCGGCCTGACCATCGAGCAACCCGGCCTCGGCGAGAAAGCAGCAGCCGGTGCCCACGGCCGCAATGGTGGCCCCCGCGGTGTGCTGGGCCACCAGCCAGGGCACCAGCGCGCGACTGCGGGCCAGCACCGGGCGTGGATTGCGCCAAAGTGCCGGCAGATACACCACCTCGAAAACCCCAGCCTGCGCCAGCGAGTGGGTCGGCGTTAGGGCCACGCCGGCCTGCGTGGTCACCGGCTGGTCGTTTGCCGAAAGCAGTACCACTTCCAGCTTGAGCGGCTGGCGCTGACGCCCGCTGGCCGTGCCAGCCGCTGCCTGCCACATCTCCACCGGCAGCAGGCAACTGGCGGCCAGCATCTGATCGGTCAGTAAAAAAGCGAGGCGCATACGCAAACTCCGGAACCAGCTGACGATTCTGCGGGCCAGTTGGCGTAAATGGCCAGCAGTATGTGCAAATTGGCCAATGCATTTGCCATACCCTCACCTACACTGCCGGTCTAAGCAATCACGACACAAAGGAAATGGATGACCAGTCTGCCCGTCATCATCGGTTTCGGTGGCATCAGCTCCGCCGGCCGTTCATCAGCACATCACGCCTACCGGCGCACGGTGCTCAATAGCCTGCCAGTGGCCCAACAAGACCACACCCTGCGAGCACTGGCGGCCATGATGGGTCTGGTGACATACGGCAACGGTGGTTATCAGAGCGCGACCGGGGAAGCGTTGGCCGAGGCCGACATTGCACCGCGTTATCGCGCGCAGATCCTCGCCCACACGCTGATCCGCCGCCTGGAGCCGCAGTATTTCGACGGCGATCAAATGTCCGTTCAACTCAACTTTGACATTGGCCCCGACGGCACTACGCCCTGCATTTTTGCCACCCGCAGCAGCGAGCTGCCCGTCCCCCTACCCACGGGCTGGCGGGTACTCGACCAGCGCGACGGCGTCACCCGCATCGAGCTCAGCGCCGCCACCGAACTGCGGGTCGAAAGCCATCGCAAAATTCCCGTCCAATCCGCCGGCCAATTGCCCACCGGCTTCGACCCCGCCAGCCTGTACGCTTCACGCTTTCACCCACGCGGTTTGACGATGACCATCGTGGGAGCCTCCGACGCCGTGCGTTCGGTGGGCATCGACTGGGACCAAATCCTCACCAAGCTGCGACCCGATGAAATTTCGGTCTACGCCTCCAGCGCCATGGCCCAACTGGATCAATACGGCACGGGCGGCATGTTGCAGGCGCGTTTGCGCGGCGGGCGGGTAAGCGCCAAACAGCTACCGCTGGGGCTTAACACGATGCCAGCCGATTTCGTCAACGCCTATGTGCTGGGCAACGTGGGTTGCACCGGCGCCATCGCCGGGGCCTGCGCCAGTTTTCTCTACAACCTGCGCTTAGCAGTAGAGGACATCCAGTCTGGACGCCGCCGCCTCGCTGTCGTCGGCAACGCGGAGGCACCGCTGGTACCTGAGATCATGGAGGGTTATCACGCCATGAGCGCCTTGGCCACCGATGAGGGCATCGCCAAACTTGACGGCACCAGCGTGCCAGACTGGACGCGCGCCAGTCGCCCGTTTGGCGAGAACTGCGGCTTTGTGCTGGGCGAGTCGGCGCAGTACTTCGTCTTGTGCGACGACACCC
>CAIPNE010000626.1 GCA_903866355.1 uncultured Gammaproteobacteria bacterium | reverse complement strand
TTCACCATGCTGAACCACAACAAGCGCTCGATCACGGTCAACACCAAAGACCCCAAAGGCAAAGAGGTGCTGGACCGCCTGATCAAGACCTGTGACGTGCTGGTGGAGAACTTTGCGCCGGGCGCACTGGACCGCATGGGCTTCACCTGGGAGCGCATCCAGGAACTGAATCCGCGCATGATCGTGGCCTCGGTCAAAGGCTTTGGCCCGGGCAAGTACGAAGACTGCAAGGTCTATGAAAACGTGGCGCAGTGCGCAGGCGGTGCAGCCTCGACCACCGGTTTTGACGACGGCCCGCCCCTGGTGACCGGCGCGCAAATCGGTGACTCGGGTACCGGCTTGCACCTGGCTTTGGGCATTGTGGCCGCACTGTTCCAGCGCAACAGCAGCGGGCGCGGGCAAAAAGTGCTGGCGCCTATGCAGGACGCGGTGCTCAACCTGTGCCGCGTCAAGCTGCGCGACCAGCAGCGCTTGGAACGCACCGGCACCATGAACGAATACCCGCAGTATCCGGATACGCCGTTTGGTGACTCGGTGCCGCGTGCCGGCAATGCCTCGGGCGGCGGTCAGCCGGGCTCCATACTGAAATGCAAGGGTTGGGAGAACGACCCCAACGCCTATATTTATTTCATCACCCAGGCGGCGGTGTGGCCGGCGGTGTGCAAAGTGATCGGCCAGGAAGACTGGATTACCGACCCCCAATACGCGACGCCGCCCAAGCGCCTGCCGCACCTGAAGAAGATATTTGCGCGCATTGAAGAATGGACCATGACCAAGACCAAGTTCGAGGCCATGGACATCCTGAACGAGTTCGACATCCCCTGCGGGCCGATTTTGTCGATGAAAGAAATCGCCGAAGAGCCCTCACTGCGCGCTACCGGCACCGTGGTCGAGGTTGACCACCCCGAGCGCGGCAAGTACCTCACCGTAGGCAACCCGATCAAGATGTCGGACAGCATCACCGAGGTCACGCGCTCGCCGCTCTTGGGCGAGCACACCGAGGAAGTGCTGACGCAACTGGGCTACTCCAGCGCCGAGATCGGCAGCCTACGCGAATCCAAAGTGATCTGAACCCCGCACCATGAAAATTGTTTTGATCGGTCAGCAGGATTTCGGCAAAGCCGCGCTCGAGGCTTTTCTGGCGCGCGGGGACGAGGTGGTGGGTGTGTTCTGCCGCCCGGAAAAACCCGGCACAAAGCCCGACGCGCTGCGGGTCGAAGCACAAGCGCGCGGCCTCAACGTGCTGCAACTCGACAAACTCACCGACCAGGCCGCGCATGACGCGATGCACAGCCTGCAACCGGACATCGGCGTCATGGCTTATGTGGTGCAGTTTGCGCCGCAGTCGCTGCTGAATATCCCCAAGCACGGCACCATCCAGTACCACCCTTCCCTGCTGCCCAAATACCGTGGGCCCTCGGCGATCAACTGGGCTATGTCGCGCGGTGAAAAGCAAACCGGCCTGACCATCTTCCGCCCCAGCGATGGCTTGGACGAGGGCCTGGTGATTTTGCAAAAAACCTGCGACATCGGACCCGATGAGACCCTGGGCGAGCTGTACTTCAACAAGCTGTTTCCCATGGGCGTGGCCGCGCTTTTGGAAGCAGCGGACGCGGTGGTCGCCGGTAGCTACACGACCGCAGAGCAAGACGAGTCGCAAGCCACCTATGAGGGCTGGTTTCAAGCCGCCGAATCCAAAATCAACTGGGCCAACCATGCGGATGTGGTCTATGACCTGATCCGCGCCTGCAACCCGGCGCCCGGTGCCTGGACAAACCTTGGCGATACCAAGGTCTTTGTGTATGACTGCCGCAAGCACCGCATCGGTCGCTATGGTGACAGCAAGGGCAAGCCGGGGGAGATTACCCACATCGGCGAGGCGTCGATTTTTGTGACATCGCAAAGCGGGCAGATCGAGATCCTGAAGCTGCGCGCCGA
>CAIPNE010000625.1 GCA_903866355.1 uncultured Gammaproteobacteria bacterium | reverse complement strand
TGGCTTTGTATTTGGTCCAACTAGAACTGTTAACTTGTATTTTGGTTGATAATTACTATCAATAAGTAGCTGACTTTTATTGAAGACATCCGTTGAAATTAGATCGTAGTTAGCGGCTATGTTGTCCCAAGTCAGGACTATTGGAGCAGGTGGAAGAGTAGGAGTTGGGGTCGGTGTGGCGATAGCCAAGGCGACGGCATCGGCCATTTCTTGTTGGACAGCGCGGGGTTGGAAACCGTCGATCACGGCCGCCACAACGCCACCGGCCGCCAGCGCGGCCCCAGGGGTCAAGGGACGGGGATCTCGAGCGCGGCGTCCACGACGTCACGCGACCAGACCAACTCCCCAATGCGTTGGAAGCGCGGCACGGTCAGCGTGCCCCGTTTATTGGGACGGGCGTCTTCCAGCGCTACTTCGATGGCAGAGCGTGGTGCTTCATAAATGGCAAAGGGTTCGTAGTTGTCGTCCAGCAACACCAACAGCACCGCTTCCCAAGGCCGGTCGAGCTTGAGTTCGCCCACTCGATGCGAGCTTTTAATTTCATCAAACACCACGCGGGCCTTAATTTGCAGACGCTCCACGCCACCCTCGGCGTTGTGCCGGATCGCGTCGTAGCCCGCGGTGGGTTCGTTGACGGGTTCTAGCGCCAGCAATCGAATGGCATCGTTGATCGCAATTTCGCCGCTAATAGGGAGGGTCTTTCCCGTCGCACGCCGATACTCCGCAGCCAGCTTGCGCGCTTCGGCCATCAGTTTTTCGATTACGTAGAGACTCACGCCAGTGCCCCATTGCTAGATCGGATTAAGATCAGAGTATAAGCCAATGATTTATATCCGCCACCGGAAATTTAACAGTCATTTTTAAATTGTCTCAGCACCAAACGCCATGACCTCGCCGACACTCGCTGCGCCCTCGTGCAGCATCAAAAGACGGTCAATGCCCAGCGCCACACCGGCACAAGCCGGCAGGCCGGCGGTCAGCGCGGCCAATAGACGCTCGTCGATTAGCGGGGGGGCCAGACCACGCGTCGCGCGCAGCGCAGCTTCTTGCGTATGGCGGGCGCGTTGCGCCACCGGATCACACAGTTCGTGATAGCCATTGGCTAACTCCACGCCATCCACCACCAGCTCAAAACGCTCGGCCACCGGCGGTAACTGCGGCCGCACCCGGGCGTAAGCGGCCTGCTCCACCGGAAAGTCGTAAATAAATGCCGCCCGCCCCACCGGCAAGCCCACGTGCACTAACTGGGTCAGCAAAAAATCGAGCAACAGGCTACGGTCGCGGGCGGTGGCAAGACAGAGCACCATGCCGCACTCGCGCGCGTAGCTAGCGAGAGCTTGGGTGCTACTCAGATGCGGATCAGGCGCCCCCACTTGCTGCGCCAGTTGCGCGATGGTCAGACGTTCCAAGGTGCGCCCGGGCCAGAACAACCCCAGCAACGCCGTGACCTCGTCCATCAATTGGTGATGATCGAAACCCACTCGGTACCATTCTAAAAGGGTGAATTCACCGCGATGCAGAGGGCTGTGTTCTTCCTCGCGGAAAGCCTTACACAATTGGTAGATGTCGCCGCTACCCGCCGCCAGTAGGCGCTTCATGGCGAATTCGGGCGAGGTTTGCAGAAATCGCCGGCCATTGGGCAAATCCAGCGCCAGCGAGCCGATAGCCGGATCCGCCGCCCCGGTGTGCCCCAGCAACGGCGTATCGACTTCCATCACCCCTTGTTCCGCAAAGTAGGCGCGGATTTTGCCCAGTAAGCTCGCCCGAGCCTGCAGGGCTGCGCGGCTGGCCGTGGGCCGCCACGTCAGCGCAGTCAGACTTATTCCTCTTTGGCGCGCGAGGCGTATTCGCCAGTGCGGGTGTCAATTTTAAGCAGCGAGCCTTCTTCGATGAAGAGCGGCACCCGCACCACCGCCCCGGTCTCCATGGTGGCTGGCTTGGTACCGCCGGTGGCGGTATCCCCGCGCACGCCGGGATCGGTTTGGGTAATCCGTAACACCACAAAATTGGGTGGCGTGATGGCGATGGGTTCGCCATTAAACAGCGTCACGCTGCACATTTCTTGGCCCTTCAGCCACTGACCGGCCTCACCCACGGTTTGGGCGGAGGCCTGCAACTGCTCAAAGGTGGCGGTGTTCATGAAGTGCCACGCATCGCCGTCGCTGTAGAGGTACTGCATTTCCATATCCAGGATGTCAGCACCTTCGACCGAATCTCCGGATTTGAAGGTTCGTTCGATCACCCGGCCGGTGAGCAAATTGCGCACCCGCACGCGGTTGAAGGCCTGCCCCTTGCCGGGCTTCACCATTTCATTTTCCACGATATTGAAGGGATCGCCGTCAATCATGATTTTGAGGCCGGGTTTGAACTGGTTGGTGCTGTAGGAGGCCATTAGAATGCAGTCTCTGGATCAACGAAGGGCCTGCATGATAACGCGAAGCGCGCAGAAAATTGAGTCCGTGGATTGGCAAATTGCACTCCGCGACGCCTATACCCGGCCGGCCGAACTGCTGGCGATGCTGGGCCTCGAGGCCAAGGCCGTGGGGCTATCGGAGGCGGCGGCGCGCAGCTTCGCCTTTCGGGTGCCTCGCGCCTACGCCGCACTCATCAAGCTTGGCGACCCGCACGACCCCTTACTGCGACAAGTTTTGCCGGTGACGGCCGAACTGCGCCAGACCGCGGGCTACCTCAGTGATCCGGTGGGCGATCTGGCCGCGCAACACCCCCCAGGACTGCTGCATAAATATCAGGGGCGCGCGCTACTGGTGGTCACGGGGGCCTGCGCCATCCATTGCCGTTATTGTTTTCGGCGCGAGTTTCCCTACGGGGAGGCCGTCGGTAGTGCGCGTCTGGAAGACGCACTGGCCGCGCTGGCCGCCACTCCGGACATCGAAGAAGTCATTCTCAGCGGGGGCGATCCCCTGACCCTAAGCGACGAGCGTCTGGCGAGTCTGGTCGCGCAGGTCGTCGCCCTGCCCCACGTACGGCGCCTGCGCGTGCACAGTCGGCTGGCCGTCACGCTGCCCTCCCGCATCACGCCGGGGCTCATTCATTGGCTGAGCGCGACGCGGCTCGCACCGGTATTAGTGGTGCACGCGAATCACGCGCACGAGTTGTCCGATGAATTTGCCCGCGCCGTCTGGCCGCTGCGGGCCGCCGGCGTCACACTGCTGAATCAATCCGTGCTGCTGCGCGGGGTTAATGACAACCCCGAGGTGTTAGTCGCACTTTCTCGACGCCTGCACGACTGCGGCGTGCTGCCCTATTATCTCCATGCGCTGGACCGGGCGCGCGGCACGGCACATTTTGCCGTGTCCACCCGGCGCGCGCGCGTCCTCATGCACGCACTACGGCAAGCACTACCCGGCTACCTCGTGCCGCGCTTAGTGCGGGAAGTCGCCGGCGCGCCGTTCAAAGTGCCGCTGGGCTGACAGGCCAACTCAGCCCGCGAGCAACACCAGCACGCTGGGTTCTAGGGCGTCGATAAAACAACTTTTTGCGTCGCTGATGAGCCGCAGCGTGCCGCCGCCCAGCGACTCACCGGCGAGCATCACCGTGCCGGTCACCACATACAGGGCGCGCTGCGGGTATTCGGCTCGAAATTCAAAACGCATGCGGCGAGCCAACCGACACACCGCCAGTGCGCAGGCGCTCGCGCCGAGCAAGGCCGCTTCACGGCTGAAACCGGTTCCCGCGAGCAGGCGCAAATCGATGCCCGGCGCGAGTGCGCGCGGCACCTCGTTCGCCGCCCAGACGCCCCCCACCGCCGGCGCGCTGAATGGCGTCAAACCACACACCAAGCCGCCACCCTGCGCCGGCAACGGCCCGCTGGCGCGCAACTCGCCGATGGGTCCAGCCGGCAGCCAACGCAGACTACCCTCCGGCCACGCCTCGCCCCCCGCGCTGATGTCGGGGCTCCAGAGGAAAACCAGTTGGCTCAGGCACGCACTAGGGAGGCCTGGTGGGGCCTCGGCGCGCACTTGGAGGATGGCCAGATCCGTAAACGGCGGGGGCAGGACTGCGCCCGGCGGTAAGGCCACGGGGCTTGGCGCGAGGGGTAGGGATGATGGATCGGGTGGGTTCATGCAATTTATCCTCGGCGAGCGACACAGGGCAAATCGCCCCGATTCGGGTACCATCTCTCGGCATTTTCAAGTCCCGATTCTGCTGGAGGAAGCATGCGCGGTCTACGCGAAAAACACGTTCTCATCACCGGCGCGGCCGGTGGCATCGGGCAGGCGCTATGCCAGCGCTTTGCGGAAGAAGGCGCGGTGGTCTTGGCCACCGACGTGGACGAAGCCCGGCTTGCCACGCTCCGCGCCGGGCTGCTTGCCGCAGGCCACGCCTGCGAAGTTAGCGCGCTCGACATCACCGATTACGCGGCCGTTGCCGCCACCGTGGCAACTCTCATCGCAAACCACGGGCGCATCGATGTCTTGGTGAATAATGCCGGTTGGGATCTGCCCTCGTTATTTTTAGATACCACCCCCGATTTTTGGCAGAAAGTCATCGCGGTCAACCTCAACGGCCCGCTCAATCTGCAGCACTGTGTGGTCAAACACATGGTGAGCGCAGGCGGTGGCAAGGTGGTCAATATTGCCTCGGATGCCGGGCGGGTAGGCTCCTCTGGGGAAGCCGTTTATTCGGCCTGTAAGGGGGGAATCATTGCGTTTACCAAAACCCTGGCACGCGAAGTGGCGCGCGCCAATGTGCGCGTGAACTGCGTGTGCCCCGGCCCCACCGAGACCCCGCTGTTGCAGTCTTTCGCCGGCGAGGGGGATTACGGCAAAAAGCTGCTCGAGGGGTTGCGACGCGCCATTCCACTCAAGCGCCTAGGACGTCCCGAAGACCTCGCCGGGATGGTGGCTTTTCTCGCCAGCGAGGATGCAGATTTCATCACCGGGCAGACGATTAGCGTCTCCGGCGGCCTGACCATGAACTAATCCGGAGGACCCATGCATGACTGATTACACCGACATTCTCTACACCGTCGACCGCGGCGTGGCGACGATTGCCATCAATCGTCCCGACAAACTCAACGCCTTTCGGG
>CAIPNE010000624.1 GCA_903866355.1 uncultured Gammaproteobacteria bacterium | reverse complement strand
TCAATTCGGCGGGAGTATCGGCGCAAATGATCATGGAGTTTTTCCCACCCAGTTCCAGAGTAAGGGACTTGAGTGTGGCACTGGCCGACTGCATCACGGCACGGCCTGCTGTGACGCTACCTATAAAGCCGATCTTAGCGACGCCCGGATGCTCAACAAGAGCGGCTCCCACGTTTCGTCCCCCCGTGACGATGTTGAAGACGCCCGGGGGAAAGATGTCTTTCCAGAGTTCTGCAATTCGCAAGGCCGATAGCGGCGTTTGATCAGCCGGCTTGAAGATCAGCGTGTTACCTGCAGCCAGTGGTGCACCAGCTTTGCCGGCAATAAAAAGCAGAGGATGATTGAATGCGCCGATTCGGGCCACCACGCCGAGTGGCTCGCGCAGGGTGTAGTTCAAGACGCCTGACTTGACCGGAATCGTTGAGCCTTTCATCTCGGTGACCAGGCCTGCGAAATATTCCATGTATTCGGCGCTGATATCGACGTCGTAGTGCATAGCTTGCCAAGGGTTACCGGTGTCCATGGCGTCGAGCGTTGCTAGTTCGCGAGCGTTATCGCGCAACACGGTAGCTGCTGCTCGAACCATCCTGGCGCGGTCTTTACCGGAGGTGTCGCGCCAGCCCGGGAAGGCTGCGCTGGCCGCCGCCACGGCGAGGTCTGCGTCGATGGCGCATCCGTCAGCGACTTCGCCAAGCGAGTCGCCATTGGCCGGGTCACTGACACGCATGCGCAGCCCTCCAGCCGGCGCATGCCATTGGCCGCCATAAAAGTGATCGCGTGCATGCGGAAGCACGATGGTTTTTGTTGGCTTGGAGAATATAGACATGTTCAGGGCATCCTATGAGCCGGGGTGTGATTGGCGGAGCATTGCATTGGAGGTGGCTCGGGCGTACTCCGGGGCGACGCTAATGTCGATGGCAGCGACCTTGCCTTCCTGAACCGCTTTAACAGCGTCCTGCAGGGCTTGCTGGGCGGCTTTAATGCTGGCGCAGGGGCCAAAACCGATGGCGCCCTGTCCCACGGCAAGGCGGGCCAGGTCCAGAGGCGGGTCGTCCATACGCAGACCCACGGAGCGATTTTCAATCGGGCGGCCTCGCATACGTGCCATCCTCTCCTGGTGTAACTCGTCGTTGAAGAAGGAACGGTTGTTGGCGACGATCACGAGCAAAGGCACTTTGTAGTGAACAGCAGTCCAGAGGGCGGTCAGGCCCATGAGGTAGTCGCCATCGCCGAGCACGGCCACAGGTAATCGATCGCTGCCCATGTCGCGCAGTGCGAGTGCCGCGCCAACGGCCATGCCGGGTCCGGAGCCTATGCCGCCGCCGCCATCAAATCCGACATAGTCCAACGGGTCGGAAAACTGACAGCACGAGCCCGGCCAACCCAGTGGCAAACGCAGGTAGGAAGGTGCAAATGGGGCCAGAGTGGTGGTGACGGTGCGCGCCATCGCTTCAATGG
This sequence comes from uncultured Gammaproteobacteria bacterium, assembly GCA_903866355.1. Taxonomy (GTDB): domain Bacteria; phylum Pseudomonadota; class Gammaproteobacteria. The sequence continues at coordinate 713 of CAIPNE010000624.1, read as the reverse complement.
AGAGCCGGCCATCAACCATGTCCGGGCCCGGGTCGTTCGGTGACACGGTGACTGCTTGAGAGGGGCGAGCAGCACCTGGGCCGATGGCTGCCAGCAGGCATTCGACGGCCCGGTCTGGCGACACCAGCATGTTGATATCGGCCGGTGGCAGGGCCTGGTGGTCCATGCTCCAGCCGTTGTGAATGTACTGGTCCAGTGAACACAGGATGACCTTGCCTTTAGGCCATTCGCCTGCGCAGGCCTGGCGCATAGTGCCCGCAGGGTCGATCCAGTCGAGCGCCAGGATCACATCGGCGTCGCGTACCAATTCCCCGGCTTGCGGGGTCAGGTAGAGCGTTGGCGGGAAAGGCTGTAAGGGGTGCGCAGTTGGAAAACTTGCGCCGGTCTTGATATCGGTCAGCACATGAGCACCTAGGCGTTCGGCCAGTGCCACGCGCCGGTCCCAGTCCGCGCGCTTGGGGGAGACCCGCCCGATCATGATCAGCGGGCGCTTGGCACCCAGAAGCAGTTGCCGTGCATGCGCCAGTGCTTCGGCTGCAGGCTCGGAGGCAATGGGCGGCACGAAGCGCTCAAGCGGCGGCCTGTCGGGCAGCGGCGTGGCGGGCTGCTCTTGTAAACCTGCATCTAGGACGACAAATGTCGGGCCCCGGGGTTCGGTGCTTGCAATTTGGTGCGCCCGCAAGATCGCTTCCAGCGCGGCTGGCACCGAGGCC
>CAIPNE010000623.1 GCA_903866355.1 uncultured Gammaproteobacteria bacterium | reverse complement strand
TCCACAAACGGTAGGGCATTTGGCCCAGCATACGCTCCCATCACTTGCAGCCGCCCACCGCTGCCGCACAGCGACTGGCGCAAGGTGTAACGCTGAGCGTCTTCGGTCACGGTGAGATTGCCCATGTGCATCTTCAACAGGAACGCTGAGGCTTGGGCAAATTCGGCGGCGCTTAGGCCTTCCCATTTGTCAAAGCCGGTCCGCTGCCCCTGCGCGCTGTCCATTTGGAAACGCAGCAAACCCGCTTCGCCACCGTGACGCAGCGCAAAGGCCATGCTGTCGGCCATCCAGCGCACGAGGCGGTCGTGAAGGGGTAGATAGAGCACCGCTTCCTTGTGATCCACCAGCGCCTGAGCGCCGGCCGCATCTCCGGCTAGAATCGCGGCCAATACCGCGGCCGCGTTGGCCCGGTGTGCCGGTTCAAAACCCGCCTCAGCGGCACCCAGGCTGGCCTCAAAAACCGCGCTCGCCTGCACCACCCCTAAGCCCACTTTCGCCGCACCTGCTGTGGCGCCCCACGCGGTGTGCGCCAAGGCATCGAGATCCTGCGCGAAGCCGCGCAAATGTGCGCAGAGCGCATCCTCATTTGCGGTACGTCGCGCCAATTCCAGCAACAAGGGCTGCATCACCCGCAAGGTAATGCCGAGGCCGCGATACATCATCGTGTATTCCTTAGCGAGGCTGCGCGCCATGCCATCGCCTTGTTCGACCAAGCTCGCCGCAGCGACCAGATCGCCCGCCGCCAAAGTCGCCCGTAGGGTGTCGCTCAGCCGTTTTCCCCAATTCGCCATTGCTACCGTCATGGTGTGTCCCCGCTGGTTGATGCGTGTGGCAGCCACCTTGCCACTTGGCGTGGCTAGCAGCAATCAGCGGCAATCTGTGGCAGACGGCGCGGGAGGATTGACTTCAATCCGAGCGCCCGCCACGGTGTTGAGATGCCCAGCCGGGGGCTCCACACGCCAGCTCAAGCCGCCGCCCGGAGGGGCCTACCGCATGTCGCGCTCGCTCATCACTTGGCTGCCCGCCGTCTTAGTGTGGCTCACTGGCAACGGCCTGCTGGGGGGCTGCACACCCGCACCGACACCCGCGATGGCATTGGCCAATTACGACTATCACGATGTGGCGACCCGTGGCCATTGCGCACCGGCCACGCGACCCGGTGCCGCCGGTGCCAGCGATCAACAAAGCACGCCGGAGGGTGTGCGCTACGCGTTACGGACACCGCGAAATTACCGGCCAGAGAGTGCTCACCCTTTGCTGGTGGTGTATGCGCCGGCTGGCTATAGCGCGGCGGCGAATGAACGCTTCACCGGGCTCACCGCAGCGGCGACGGGGCGAGGTTTTTTGGTGGTCTACACGGCAGCACAACCCCCCTCACTCGCCGGGATCCGGGCCTTGGCACAGCTCCCGGCGGCGGTCGCGGCACGCTGGTGCGTGGCGCCGAAGCAGATCTATGCGACCGGCCATTCTGATGGTGGGACCGCGACCACTGCGATCGCCGTGCTACCCGCGCTACCCCATCCGTTTGCCGCTATCGCGCCCAGTGCGGCGGGCTTCACGGCCGAAGATCTGCGTGGTTATCGCTGCCCGCAGCCCGTCGCGGTAATGGTGCTGCATAATGCTGGGGACGAGTTGTTTCCGGGCTGGGGCGCACAGGCGGCACGCTGGTGGGCGCAGTGCAATGGCTGTGCTGTGACGGCCACAACGCGGGACCCTGGTGGCTGCCTCCGCTATACCCAATGTCCGGCGGGTGCCGACACGCGCTACTGCGAGTACCCGGGTGATCACCGGCACTGGCCTGCCACGGCGGCCGCGTTACTGGATTTTTTGCAAGCGACCCCGCCGCGTACCGTGGGGCCCACTCAACCCTAATCGCTGGAGATTGCCCATGCCTTGGTTTCCCCGCCATGCCCTACTCCGTGGCTTGCTGACGGCCAGCCTTGCCGCGTTGCCCGCCTGGTGTCTGGCGCATGCCCGCTTGGAGCAGGCTCAGCCGGCGCGCCGCAGCGCCTTAAGCAGCTCGCCGGCCCAAGTTCGCCTGCGCTTTAACGAAGCGGTCGAACTGCAGTATTCCCACCTCAGCGTGACCGACAGCACTGGGCACACGCTGAGCACCGCGCCAACCCTCGCGCCAGACGCGAACACCTTGGAAATCGCGTTGCCGAAGCTGTCGCCGGGCACCTACACCGTGCACTATCGGGTGTTATCGGTGGATGGTCATGTGATCGAGTCAGCCTACCCGTTCACCCTTCAGGCACCTGCTGCGGCGCCATGATTCCACTGCTCAGCGGCCTGGCGCACGGGCTCGCGCTGGTCGCGGGGCTAGCGCTGCCAGGTTGTTGTGCCTGGCGATATTTCAATCCTCGGCGCGTGCTGCAGGGGCGCGACTTACTGCTGAGCATCACCGGCGGGCTGGTGCTACTGGCGGCGACCAGCACGCTGGCGGTGCTGGCGCTGCGCGCCGCATTGGCCAGTGGGGATCCGCGCGATGTGCTCAATCCCACGGCGTGGCTGGCCTTCGCGCGCACCACCCGCAGTGGGCAGTTGCTGGTGGTGCAGGGGCTTTTAGTGCTAGTGGGGGCCGCCGTGTGGTGCACCCCCGCGTGGCGGCGGGGCGCACCGGCAGCGGTGGCTGGCCTGACCGTGCTCGCCCTCGCCAGTTTGCTGTGTGCCTCGCCTACCAGCCACGCCGCCAGCGGTGGCGCAGGGCTCATTCTGATCCACGCTCTCCACCTCGCCACCGTGGCGTGGTGGTTTGGGGGCTTGCTGACACTGGTCGTGTGGCTCACCCAGACGCACACCCCAGGGCGGGGCGCGACGCTGCGCGCACTGGCTGGCTTTTCTAGAGTCGCTTTGCCGATGATGGTCACCACGGTGGTGTCCGGTTGCATCCTGGCCTGGACGCAAATCGCCCCGGTCTGGGCCAGCCTCGTGGCGACCCAATACGGGATACTGTTAATCGCCAAGCTCACGCTGCTCGCCGTCATTTTGTTGCTCGCGGCGTGCACCCGGTGGCTCTGGCTACCGCGCGCCTTGGCGACCGCGCCCAGTGCGGATCGCCATTGGCGGATATTGGGGCGTGCGCTGAGCGCCGAATGGGTGCTGGCGCTAGTGCTGCTGATGCTCGCAACCGGTTTAGCGAGCAGTATCCCCGGGGCGCACGCAACCATCGACAACTGGCCATATCCCTGGCGATTCTCGCTGGTGGCGAGTTGGCCAGAACCCGGGGTGCCGGGGTGTCTGGCGGCGGGTCTGGCCCTGCTCGTACTGGGGGTCGTCAATGGTCTGTGTCGCCACAGCGTGTGGCTGACGAGCGCCAGTGTGGGTGGCGGCTTAAGCCTTATCCTCACGGCCCTGGCGGTGCCCGCGAGCAGCAATACCTACCGCACGCCCAGTGTGGCGTTCGACGCCATTTCCATCGCACACGGCGCGCAGCTCTACGCGCAATACTGCACCAGTTGTCATGGCCTGCAGGGCAAAGGCGATGGTCCCTTGGCGCAGAGCACCCCCAAAGCGCCGGTCGATTTGCTCACCGAACCACACACTGCCCGCCACACCCCGGGGGATTTTTTTCACTGGGTGACCTACGGGATCCCGGGGTCTGGTATGCCAGGCTTCGCCGCGTCTTTGGAGGTCGATGCGCGCTGGGATTTGGTTAATTTTTTACACGCGATCCGACGTGGCTACGACGCTCGAATATTGAGCCCAACCAGCGTGCCCGAGCACCCAGAACCCGGGCTGGCCGCGCCAGATTTTGCTTGGCGAACCCGCACCGATGAGCGTGGGACGCTCCGAAATGCCGAACCCGCGCGCGCGGTAGTCGTGGTGCTGTACACCTTGCCCGCGAGCGACGCCCGCTTGCGCGAATTGGCCAAGCTGCCCTGGGCTACCCTCGGCGCGCGCCTGCTGGCCGTGCCGCTGACTGGAGCGGCAACCACGCTACCCTTTGCGGTCATCGAAGACACCGCCGCGATTGCGCGCACCTACAGCGAATTTCGGCGCACCTTGAGTGATCCCGACTTGTTTGGGGCGGGCCAGTGGCCCGTGCACATGGAATTGCTGATCGACCGCTACGGATATCTGCGCGCCCGGTGGATTCCCGCAACGGATGGCACCGGCTGGGCGCAGCCCGGCGTGCTTGCCGCAGAAATTAGCCGTTTGAACGCCGAGCCGCGCCTGCTGCCGCCGCCCGCAGAACACGTTCATTGAGCAGACGGGCGTCGAAAACCCGTGCCGTGGGCACGGCCTAAGGGCTAGGGTTGCGACGCTGTGCGGCGGCGACCCGAAAACAAATACAACACCACCCCGCCCAAAACGATCGCTAACGCCCACAGCCACGGCTCCCAGCGACCACGACCGGCGCCCACGCTAAACGGGAAGCGGGCTAGAAATTCGCCCTTGGCCCCGGCCGACACCAAGCCCACAAATTGGCCCGTCTGGGCGAAGCGATAATTGAAACTCACCGTGCCGCTGGGGTAAATTTTGGGCGGCAGGTGCAGCACCGTGACCGCCTCGAGGTTGGTTTCGGCACCGGTGTCGCGAATGATAC
>CAIPNE010000622.1 GCA_903866355.1 uncultured Gammaproteobacteria bacterium | reverse complement strand
GCCGCGCGCAACACGCGCGCGCCGCTGTTCCCGGCCGTCCAAACGGCACTGGGGCAGCGCATCCCGGTGATCATTGAGCGCAGCGCCGGCATTCGTGACCGCCGCGATGTGATGTTCTATTTTACCGGCACCATCCAAGTGCCCTTTTTGGAAACCCTAGGTTTCCTCCCCGGGGCGATCGCCGACCATCTCACCTCGTTTGGCGGCGACTTCCGCGCCAGCGACCAAATGAGCGCGCTGCGCTGGCTGGAAGCGGGGGCCACCGCGAGCTATGGCACGGTGCTAGAACCGTGCAATTTCCCGCAGAAATTCCCCTCTCCCGGCATCCTGATGGCGGCTTATCTCGCGGGCGATACCGCGCTGGAGGCGTATTGGAAAAGCGTGGAGTGGCCCGGCCAAGGGGTCTTCGTTGGGGAAGCCTTAGCACGCCCTTACGGCCCGCCACCCGCGGCGCTCAAATCGCCCTAGATTGCGCAACGTCAACTGCGTCACAGAAAAGAGACTTATAAGGTTCAGCGTATTTCGGGACCGCCGCTAAGACTTCCAGCGACGATGAACTCAATCGGGCTCGGGTGCCGCCCGAGCCCCTTTTAATGACTCCCGGAGGATGCTCTATGAAAACCTTGCACTCATTCGATGCGCGAATCGCGCGCTTTTCAGGTTTCCACGACCTCAATGGCGATTTCGTGACCTTCGGGACCTCGGACGCCGTCTTCGAGCGCGCCCGCAAGTTGGGTGCGCGGGTGCTGTTACGCTTAGAAATATCGCCTAACCAACAGCTCAAAGGTTTGTTCTACACCAGCGACAGCAGCCTCACCACCTAAATTTCGCCGCGCCGCGGAGTGTGCGATCACTCAGATCACACGCGCCACCACGCCGCCCCCGACGGGTTCGGTTGCGCGGCCCCGATGGGTGCTCTAGGCTTGCCACTCTGTCCGCCGGAAGGGCGCAGCCGCCGCCCCAGTTTGTCATGCCAACACCCATACCCCCTGCGCCTGTCTACAACCGTGTGCCCATCTCACGGCGCGTACTGGCCGATTTAGACACTCCCTTGAGCGTGTACCTGAAGCTCGCCGCCGGGCCGTTCAGCTACCTGCTGGAATCGGTACAGGGTGGGGAGAAATGGGGCCGATATTCCATCATCGGCCTACCCGCACGCCGCATTCTCAGCGTGCGCGGCACCGAGGTCAGCATCCTCCAAGACGGCATGACTATTGAGCGTCTAGACACCCCGGACCCGCTGGAATTCGTACGCCAATACCACGCCCGCATCCAAGCGCAACCCTTAGCCGTGTCGCGTTTTTCCGGCGGGTTAGTGGGTTATTTTGGCTACGATAGCGTGCGTTACGTAGAACCGCGCCTCGCGCTGAGCACGCCGCCCGACACCCTCAACACGCCCGACATCCTGCTGATGCTGTCGGATGAGTTTGTGGTCTTCGACAATCTACGCGGCGAAATGGAGCTGGTGGTGTGTGTGGACCCGGCGCAAGTCGGCGCGCGGGCCATGGCCGAAACACGGCTCGACGAATTGGTGGGTCAATTGGCCCAGCCACTCAAAACAGCCCCCAGCATTGGGGTCGGCCCAGTGCCGAAAGAAGAAGATTTTGCCTCGGAGTTCGGCCAAGAAGCCTTCAAGGCGGCCGTGGTACGGATCAAACAATACATTCTGGAAGGCGACGTCATGCAGGTCGTGCCATCCCAGCGGATGTCCGTGCCGCTGCGCGCCGCGCCGATCGATGTCTACCGGGCGTTACGCCACACCAATCCCTCGCCCTATCTGTTTTTTATGGATTTGGCGGATTTTCAGATTGTCGGTTCGTCGCCCGAAATCTTAGTGCGGCTGGACGGTGAGACGGTCACCACCCGTCCGCTGGCCGGCACCCGTCGGCGCGGCGCGACGCCAGCCGAAGATCTGGCGCTGGAAGCCGAATTGCTGGCAGATCCCAAAGAAATCGCCGAGCACTTGATGCTCATCGACCTTGGCCGCAACGATGTGGGTCGGGTGGCCGAAATTGGCTCGGTGCGCGTGACTGAAAAAATGATCATCGAGCGTTACTCGCACGTGATGCATATTTCTTCCAACGTAGAGGGCAAAATTCGCGCGGGCTGCGACGCCATCGACGTGCTGCGCGCCACACTGCCCGTGGGTACCTTGTCCGGCGCGCCCAAAATCCGCGCCATGGAAATCATCGATGAACTCGAACCCACCAAGCGCGGCATTTACGGTGGCGCCGTGGGCTATCTCTCCTGGAACGGCAACATGGACACGGCCATCGCCATTCGCACCGCCGTGATCCGCAACGGCCGCCTGTCCATTCAGGCCGGTTGCGGGGTGGTCGCCGATTCCGTCCCGCAACTGGAGTGGGAAGAAACGCTTAACAAGGGTCGGGCCATGTTTCGGGCGGTAGAAATGGCCGAACAGGGGCTGGATTTGGGCACTCGGCGCGAGCGCTAGCGGCGCACTCCTCACCTAGCCGCGGGGCCCGCCACCGGATTCCCTGCCGCGAGCGTTCCGTATAGTGTTTCGCCCATGTTTTCAATTCTGAAACCCGACGGCTTGCAGTGGAGTCCCCCATGCACGAAACACGTTTGTTTTACACCCCGGTTTGGCGCGACGATTTGGACGTGCCAGAGTCCAACTGGACGCTGCGTCGTGAACTGATGCTCAACCGCATCACCGCGCTCGCCGCAGAAGGTCTCGGCGTACAGAAGACTAATTTTGGCGGTTGGCAAAGCCCGGACGACCTCTACCGCTATCCCGAGTTTCAGTGGCTCATCGGCCGTGTGATGGCGCTAGGCAACGAAATCGCCCCGGCGTTTTCCGCCAAGCAGCGCTTCGACGATGGCATCCTGTGGGCCAATGTGAATCGACGCGGTGATTTCAACGCCGTGCATACCCACCCAGACGCGGTGCTGTCGGGCGTGGTGTATCTCAAAGCCGAGCGGCGTGAACAGGGTGTCATTCAGTTTTTCGATGCCCGCGAAGGGAGCCCCACCGCGCAGTGGCGCTGTTATATGGACCTTAAAGACGGCACGCCGCTGACCGATTTCGTCCACGAGGTTGAACCCCGCGAAGGCTGCATTCTGTTTTTCCCGGGCTGGCTCAAACACTGGGTCACGCCCAATACGACAGACAGCGAGCGAGTCTCGGTGTCGTTCAATATCCGGCTGAGTTAACCGAGCAACCGAGCGCGCAGGCCCCCGCAAGCGCCGCGCAGGTTTGGCCTGATCCTATAAAAACACATCCCCACCGTTGGGGCTGAGGCACTGACCTTGGTAGTGACGCGCCTCCTCCGAGGCGAGAAAAACATAGCTGGGCACAATGTCTGCTACCTCGGCGAGGCGGCCTAGCGGAATCGCCAAGCGAATAGCCTCCAGCACCGCGGGCGGCACGGCGTCCAGCATGGGCGTGCGGGTAGCGCCCGGCGCCACACAGTTAATGGTGATGTCGCGCGCACCGCCACCTGCGTGACGGACGCCAACTCCGCCGCACTGGAGTAATTGATCACGACCTCCGCACTCTGTGCGGCGAACGCCAGCGCCACCCCCCGCCCAATACCCGAACTGCTGCCGGTGACGAGTGCGATACGGTGCTGGAGTTTTATGGGAAGGCGCCTTAAGGGCGGAATAGCAGCGAGCCTACCGCAGCCAACTGGGCGCCAACCCGTCGCGTTTCCGCCGCGCTTTGCGGTTAGTCTGGGGACTTAGCGGCTGGCTGAGGCAGCTTGGGAGCGGGCCTGGCCCCTGCGCGCAGACCGCAGAGGCGTCGCCCATCACGCGCGCCAATGTGCCTCAAATCGCAAGCAAAAATAAACCACCACCAGGGGAGATGACATGTCACTGACCATCGAGAAAAATCTCAAGGTTGCGATGCGCGACGGCGTGTTACTGGCGAGCGATGTGTATCGCCCCGCGGGTGATGGCCGCTATCCGGTGGTGATGCTGCGCCTGCCCTATAACAAAGAACAGCCGGTGCTGCTGTTTCTCGCCGGTGACATTCTGCGCGTGGCGCAGGCGGGTTATGCGGTGGTGGTGCAGGACTGCCGGGGTACGTGGGCCTCAGAAGGAGAATTCAGTCCGTATTTTCAAGAAGCGGAAGACGGCGCAGACGCCATCGCTTGGGCGGCCGCGCAAGCTTGGTCAACGGGCGTGGTCGGCATGATGGGGGCCTCTTACTACGGCGCCACCCAGTGGCTGGCCGCAAGCCTGGCGCCGCCGGCACTCAAGGCCATCGCGCCCTTTATCACGACCGACCAGTACTACGAAAAATGGACCTATCAAGGTGGCGCATTCCAGCTGGGTTTCATGTTGCAGTGGGCGAGTGTGACTTTCGGCGTGGCAGAAGCGGTGCGGCGGCTGACCCGCGGTGAGGCCTCCGGCGCGTTGGTCGGCGCGGCCTTGGCGGCGGCCGATCGGGTGGCGATCAACTATTCGCATCTACCGCTGTGCGACCTACCGGAAATCACCGCGCTCACCCCCTATGTGGCGGATTGGCTGGCGCACCCAGATTACGACGACTACTGGCGTGCCGCCGCACCGCGCGAGCATTACGACAAAATTACGGTGCCGGCGCTGAATTTTGGCGGCTGGTACGACCTTTTCCTCGGCGGCACGCTGGCCAATTACACGGCGATGCAAGGCCGGACAACGCAAAAACTCATCATCGGACCGTGGGTCCACGGCTATAACGGTGGCGTTTATGCCGAGCGTAACTTTGGCCTCATGGCGCACGACGGCGTGGCGGATATGACCGCCGACCAAATTCGCTGGTTTGATCACTTTCTGAAGGGCGTCGCCAACGGTGTACCACAAGACCCACCGGTCAAAATTTTTGTGATGGGACCGGATGTGTGGCGCGAAGAAGCGGCCTGGCCGTTACCTGACACGCAATGGCAGAACTGGTATCTGCACAGTGGCGGTTGCGCGGGGACTCAACCCGCAGACGGTGCGTTGTCGACCACCGCACCGGGCAACGAGCCGGCCGACACCTATCTCTACGACCCCCGCAACCCGGTGCCTACCGTGGGCGGTGCAACCTTCCTGCCGGGGCTGTTCGTCGCCGCCAACGCAGGCCCGCGCGACCAGCGCGCCGTGGAGGAACGCGCCGATGTGCTGTGCTACACCAGCGCGGTACTGGCGGCCGATCTCGAGGTCACCGGCCCGGTGCGGCTGGTGCTGTATGTGACGTCATCCGCGCTCGATACCGACTTCACCGGCAAACTGGTAGACGTCCACCCAGACGGGCGCGCCATCATTCTCACCGACGGCATTCTGCGGGCGCGTTATCGCGAAGGCTTCAGCACCCCCAAACTGATGACGCCAGGTGCGGTGTATTGCCTCGAAATCGACCTGGTGGCGACCTCCAATGTGTTCCGTGCCGGCCACCGGGTGCGGCTCGAAGTCGCCAGCTCAAATTTCCCGCGCTTTGATCGCAACACCAATACCGGCGGCGTGATCGCGCGCGAAACCGAGGCCGACTTCAAGCTCGCCACCAACAGCGTGTTGCACACGGCACAGCAGGCGTCGCATTTGGTGTTGCCAGTGATTGCGCGCCGCTAAGCCGTGGGTTTGGGCTGGCACACCAGCGTGGCGGCAACCCGGTTGGGATGCGCTCAGCCGCGGGGCGTTTGCTCTGGGTTAAACGCCGCCGCGGCAAACACGCCAGCCGAGTAGGCAAACGCCTCGGCGGTGTCTGCCTGCGGGCTCATGGCAAGCGCGCTTATGCCCGCAGCGTAGTCGGCGCGCGCTTGGGCATGGCACTGGTCGGCCGAGCCGAACAGGAAAATACGCGCCACCATGTCGTCGCTGATGGCTGCCGTCACCCGTGCGCGGTCACGCGCCGCGTAGCCGGCGCGAATTTCTGCCACCGCGGCGGCATAACCCAGCTGCAACATCACCTCCTGATAGGCCGGTGCAGAGGCGTAAAACGCGAAATGTCGGCGAAAAAATTCGCGGGCGGCGGCGTACTCAACGGCATTGGACGTCACGATATACGCCCGGCGCTTAACGATTTCGAGGTCTTCCACGCGACGGCCGCCGCGCTGTGCGCCGATATCGAGTTGCTCCAGCGCGAACGCCAGTCGGTCTGGGGGCGTGAAGTCGTTGAGCACCACGCCGTCGGCCAGTTCGCCCGCCAGTTGCAGCATGCGGGGGCCCATTGCGCCCAAATGCAGTGGCACCGGCGGCGTGGGTAGCGTCTGTAAACGAAAGCCGTGGCTGCGCAGGCACGTACCGGAAAAAGCGGTCTTCTCTCCAGCAAAAATTTGGCGCAACAGCTGCACGTATTCGCGCACGTGGGTCAGCGGGCGTTGGAACGGCACGCCGTACCAGCGATCGACCATATTGCCGGTGGAGGAGCCCAACCCCAGCACAAAACGCCCCGGGGCGTGGTGGGCGATAACGCTCACGCTGGTCGCCAGAATGGGCGCAGGGCGATTAAACACCGGCACCACACCGGTACAAATCCGCACCCGCTGGGTCGCCACCGCCAGCGTGGCGGCCAGCGCAATGGGATCTTGCATACCCTCCGCATCCGGCAGCCAAACATCGTCAAAACCGACCTGCTCCGCCCAGCGCCCACGCTCGAAGTCGGCGTCTAATCCGGGGGCAGGCCATAACATGAGGCCGATGCGTTTGCGGCGAACCATCCGGGGATTCCTTGTGAGTTTGAGCCAGCGCAAGATTAGGCCGAAATGGGTACGCTGACACACCCAATAATGGCCATCTGTCACCCCGCAGGGATATCTATCAGCCCTCTGCAGCAGCCAAGGACTACCCCCATGAGCACCGATCTACAGGCGGCGATTGCCCGTACCACGAAAACTTTTGACACCGAACCCGGCCGCGCCCGCGTGACGTTTCGTTGCGACTCAGCCCTCCAAGAGGGGTTTCAGTCCGCCGTGAGCGTGCGCCACCACACCCTTACCGTGGACGAGCCCACCGGCATCGGCGGCAGCGATCAGGGGCCAACACCGGTCGAACTGGTGCTGGCGGCGCTAGGGACTTGTCAGGAAATTACCTACCGCGCGTTTGCCACGGCGCTGGGCATCCCACTCCAAGGAGTTTCGGCCAGCGTGGAAGGCGATATCGATTTCCGGGGATTCTTCGCGCTAGATGACACCGTACGGCCCGGTTTCGGCGCCCTGCG
>CAIPNE010000621.1 GCA_903866355.1 uncultured Gammaproteobacteria bacterium | reverse complement strand
TCGAGATGGTCGCCGAAGACCGCCTCATTGCGGGCTCGCCCAAGCAGTGCTTAGAACAGCTCAAAAAATGGCAGGATGTCATTCAACCCGACTACCTGATGATCCGCATGCGCCAACTGGGCAAACCCGATCAGCCCGAAGCGCTGGATGACATCCGCCGCTTTGGCTATGAGGTCATTCCCTACCTGTAAACAATCCGCGCAAGCTAACGCCCCGGCGGCAGTAGCCGGGGCGTTGGCTGGCTGGCGCGGGACCGCAACCCCGGACTTTATCTTATGAGCCTACTTCCCAGCGTTGAGATCAATCCCACCCGCACCCCGGATGCGGCGGTTATTTGGCTGCACGGACTGGGCGCGAATGGCCACGATTTCGAGCCTATCGTGCCCGAGCTGGGGCTGCCACGCGGCCACGGCATCCGGTTCGTGTTTCCCCATGCACCCGCCATTCCGGTCACGATCAACCAAGGCTATGTGATGCCTGCTTGGTACGACATCAAGGCCATGGATCTCGAACGCAAAGCCGATGAAGTTCAGCTGCGTCTATCGGCCGCCCGCGTGCACGCACTCATCGAGCGCGAAATTGCTAACGGCATCGCCGCCCAACGCATCGTCATCGCCGGCTTCTCGCAAGGGGGCGCCGTGGGCTTTGAGGCCGCGCTGACTTTCCCGCAACGGCTGGCCGGGCTACTGGCGCTGTCCACTTATTTAGCGACCGCCGACAGCCTCATCGGGCATCCGGCCAACGCTGATTTACCCATCGAAATCCATCATGGCAACCACGATCCGGTCGTCAAAGAAAGCTTGGGCCAACGCAGCACCGAACGCCTGCGCGCCTTGGGCTATCCCGTGAATTACCAAACCTATCCCATGGAGCATGCCGTGTGCCCGGCCCAAATTGCCGACATCGGCCGCTGGCTAGGCGCCCGCTTGGGCTGAGAATCGCGGCGCACCAAGCGCACAAGCCGCCGGTAGTTTGCTAGCATCATCGTCCAACCATTGCGAGGTGCAGGGATGTCCGATTCAAGACCCGCGTTGCTCGGCAATGCACTGAGCTTCCTTGAACAACCGATCGGTTTGCGTTGGCGCACGCAGCGCCGCACGGTCACCGAATTCGAGCTCATGAGTTTCGTGACCACCTGCGGATTCAACGAGAGCCTGTTCATGGACGCCGAAGTAGCGCATGAACTGGGCTTTGCGGGGCGCATTATTCCCGGCGCCCTCACGCTGTCGCTGGCCGAAGGCTTGGTGCTGTCGAGTGGTGCGCTCAGTGGCACCGGCATGGCGTTCCTCGGCGGCAACATCGAGATCAAAGCCCCGGTATTCGTGGGCGACACCCTCGAGGTGTGGGTGGAAGTCACGGCGGCCCGTTTGACCGCGCGCGGCGATCGCGGCGTGGTGACAACGCGCAATGAAGTCCGCAACCAGCGCGGGGAATTGGTTTTGCTGTTCACCCCCTCACGGATGATCAAACGACAAGACAGCTGAATGTTAAAGCCGCCGAGCCCCAACCGCCGCGCCGCGCTCGCCACGATGGCCAGTGCGCTCACGCTCTGCGCGCTGCGCCCGGCGACGGTTCAAGCCGCTGGGGTTGCGACAGGCCAGCAGCCACCCGCGCCGGGTGACGCCCTCGCCCTACCCTCTTGGGATGATCGGCCCCGCGTGATCACGCCCGCAGATCTGGTTCTCAACGCGCCGCCGTTGGTTGTATACCCCAGCGATATCACTGGCAAAACGGTGCGCGAGCGCTCCCGTCTGAATCAAATCCTGCTGGTACGACTCAGCCCCGACCAACTGGATGCCACCACCAGCCGGCGCGCCGCGGATGGCATCGTGGCGTACACCGGCACCTGCACGCATGCGGGCTGTAGCGTGTCCGAGTGGGATGCCAGCGCCCGGCAGTTTTTGTGCCCATGTCATTCATCGCGTTTTGATCCCGCCCATGCCGGTACGCGAGTCGCGGGGCCAGCGGCCCGGCCGTTACCCGCCCTACCCCTTAAAATTGAGCACGGACGCCTGCTGGTGGCAGGTACTTTTAGCGGCAAAATTGGCGCAAAAAGCGCTTGAGGACTCACTGATGCAACGCCTGCTGACGAGTATTTTTTGCTTGGCCCTAATCCCCACACTCGGGCTGTGTGCCGACCCCACCGTGCCTTACCGGGCGGTTACCCAAGCGCGGCTGGAATCCCCAGAACCCGACAACTGGCTGATGTATCGCCGCACCTATGACGCGCAGGGCTATAGCCCGCTCGCGACCATCAACACCACCAATGTGCGCCAGCTGGTGCCGTTATGGAGCTTCTCGACCGGGGTGGAAGAAGCCCACCAAGCGCCACCGCTGGTTAACGACGGCATGATGTTCATCACCACGCCCCGCAATCAGGTGCTGGCGTTGGACGCCCGCACCGGCGACCTGCAGTGGCGTTATCAACGCCAACTACCCGAGGACCTATTTCAGTTGCATCCCACCAATCGCGGGGTCGCGTTGTACGAAGACCGCGTGTATCTCGCCACGGTGGATGCCTTTCTGGTCGCGCTGGACGCCCGCACCGGCGAGGTCTTGTGGGAAAAGCCGGTTGAGAATTATCTCGACGGCTATTACATGACGCTCGCCCCGCTGGTGGTCAATGGCCGGGTGATGGTGGGCATGTCCGGCGGTGAACTCGGCATACGTGGGTTTATTCAGGCCTTCGATGCCAAAACAGGCGAGGCCGTGTGGAAAACCTACACCGTCCCCGCACCCGGCGAGCCCGGCAGCGAGACCTGGCCCGGTGACACTTGGAAACAGGGCGGCGTGCCCGTGTGGGTGACCGGCAGCTATGATCCAGCGACCCAATTAAGCTACTGGGGCACCGGTAACGCAGGCCCTTGGATGGGTGATGCACGCACCGGCGATAACCTCTACGCCACCTCGGTCATCGCCGTCGACGTCAATACTGGCGCCATTCGCAGCCATCACCAATATCACTGGAACGATTCTTGGGACTGGGATGAAGTGACGGCGCCGTTGTTGATCGACATCCAGCGCAACGGCCGGACGATCAAAAGCCTCATCCACGAAGGTCGCGATGGGTATCTGTGGATGCTCGAGCGCACCAACAAG
>CAIPNE010000620.1 GCA_903866355.1 uncultured Gammaproteobacteria bacterium | reverse complement strand
GGTAGGTCCATCGCGCGGGCAGCCCACCGGTCATCGTGGCGAGCGGCTTACCCTTACCACGCACTCGCGGCATCTGGCCATGGCGCGGGCTAGCCAGCCCATCCTCACGGCGGGGCGCTCAGGCGTGGCTCAAGCCCAGACGAATGGCTAGGCGCGTGAGTGCTGCGAGCGAATTCACGGCCAGTTTCGATTTTATCTGGGTTGCGTAATTAGCCACCGTCTTGCCACTCAATGACAACTGTTGGGCGACCTCCAAAACCGTTTCCCCGCTCGTTAGCAAAGAGAAAATTTCGAATTCACGGGTAGACAACCCCGCCAGCGGGGAACTGGGGCCGTGGGTTTTTTGCACCGCCAAGTGCTGCGCGATGTCGGCGTTGAGATACACGCCGCCCGCCGCAACTTGCCGGACTGCGTCGACCAACACGGCGGGCGGGCTGCGCTTGGTGACATAACCTCGCGCGCCAACCCGCAGTGCCTGTTGCACCAGAATGATGTCCTCGTGCGGGCTAAACGCCAAAATTTGCGCGGCGGGCCGGCGCTGCAGAATCCGGCGCATGGCCTCAATGCCACCGCTACCCGGCAGCGCAAGATCCATGATGACCACCGCTGGCGCCTGCGCCAGACAAGCCTTCAACGCCGCCTCTCCGGTGTCGGCTTCGGCCACCAAGATAAAATCCTGTGCCGCTTCCAGCAGCGCACGGTAGCCCACCCGGATCACCGGGCAAGCATCCACGAGCAACACCGTCCACGGTGGGTGGAAGCCCGGATTCACGCCGCGACCGCGGGCACTTCAAGGCCACATCGCGGCTGGCGCATGGTGGTCAGTGGCCCGCTTCGCGTGCCGCCAGTGCCGCTTGCTGGGCAGGCGTGGCCGGCGTCTGGTGACGCGCTTTCCATTCTGCGAAGGGCATGCCGTAAATCAGTTCCCGCGCCTGCTCGTAGTCGAGTGTGACGCCTTGCTGCTGTGCCGCGGCCCCATACCACTTGGCCAGGCAATTGCGGCAGAAGCCCGCCAAATTCATGAGGTCGATATTTTGGACCTCGGTATGTTCGCGCAGAAAATCACGCAAATGACGGAAAGTTGCAGCTTCGAGTTCAAGTTGGGTTTGTGCATCATTCATGGGTGGTTTCCTCAAAGTTGTGCTGGGGATGAAGCCCCTTAGGGTCTCAGACTAATACTCATTGCAGGCCAGCCTGCCCGGCTAATTCAAGCGCCTTCCAGCCCCTGCTGTTTCATGCGGTAGCGCAGTGTCATGCGCGTGACGCCCAGTTGCCGCGCCGCTTCGGAGACGTTGTTATCGGTACGCTGCAAGGCACGTTGGATGAGCACTTTTTCCGCCGCATCCAGCGTGAGTCCATCGAGCGCGAGGGGCTCACGCCCCGCGGAGGCTTTAATGGGCCCCGGTAACATCAGCGCAGATTCTGCCAGCGCGCCACCGCCCGCCAACAGCAGCGCACGTTCCATCACATGCTTCAGTTCGCGAATATTACCCGGCCAAGTGTAACGCCGCAGGGCCGCCGCGGCGGAGGGCTCGATAACCAGTTCGGCCAAGCCGTAGCGCCGAGCAATTTGCCGACCAAAATGCTCGGCCAGCAAGAGAATATCCTCGCCCCGTTCGCGCAATGGCGGCAGCCTGAGGGTGAGGACATTCAGGCGGTAGTAGAGATCGGCACGCAGACTACCGGCCGCCACCATGCTCTCCACATCCCGATTAGTCGCCGCGATAAACCAAGCATGACTGCGCCGCTCTTGGCTACTGCCCACCCGCCGCAGCGAGCGGCGTTCGAGGACGGCCAGCAGCTTGGCCTGCAGTTCGAGCGGTAGCTCGCCAATTTCATCCAGAAAGACCACGCCATCTTCGGCGGCCTCGATGAGGCCGGTGCGCTCTGCGGTCGCGTTGGTAAACGCCCCTTTGACGTGCCCAAAAAGCTCCGCCTCGATCAAATCTTTGGGCAAAGCGGCGCAATCCACGTGCACGAAAGGACGCTCCGCACGGCCGGAAAGCTGATGCAGCAGACGGGCGGCGACATCTTTGCCGGTGCCGGTCTCGCCCACCACCAGCACGGTGGGCGGCTCGCCATCACCGCCCCCGAGGGCCGCGATACGCTTGATCTGCGTGCGCAAGGTTTGCGTGGCCAAGCAATCCCCCACGAGGGTCACCGGCCCCGCGCTGGTACTCGCCCGCACGCGGGAGTATTCCAGTTGGCGCGCCAACTGTTGTTGCGCCAGTACTTTGTCGACGTTCAACAGCAGTTCGTCCAGATCGATAGGCTTTTTAAGATAATCGGAGGCGCCCAGTTTCATCGCGGTGACGGCGTCCTCCAACTCGCCATAGGCGCTCATGGCGATGACCGCCACGCTGGCACCCAGCGTGCCCCGCAGGCGTTGCAGAAAATCTAAACCCGACCCATCGGGCAGCCGCATATCGAGTAGCAGCAGATCCGCACCCGCGTCTAAATACGCGGCTTCGGCGGCGCGCAAGGTCGGCGCAATTTGACACGCATAACCCGCCTTCTCTAAACGCCGCGCGACCACCCGCGCAAACAAGGCCTCATCTTCTACCACCAGCACCCGCGCCAGTTGCAGTGGCGCAACGCTGCTACTGTCAGGATTCTTCATGCGGTGCGCTCCGGCGCGGGGCGGTAATGCGAACTTGGGTGCCGAGGGCATGGGCGACATCGAACTCCAGTGTCCAGCCATGCGCCTTACAAACTTTAAAGGCCACTGG
The DNA here is from genome assembly GCA_903866355.1 of uncultured Gammaproteobacteria bacterium. Lineage (GTDB taxonomy): Bacteria > Pseudomonadota > Gammaproteobacteria. Next base: position 468 of record CAIPNE010000620.1, on the reverse strand, counting down.
AATGCCTAAGCCCGTGCCAAAGCGCTTGGTCGTTGGGCCCGGCTCAAGCCCGGTTGACGCTGGCACGAAGGGCATGCCACCGGCGTTATCGGTAATCGAAAAAATGACATTAGTGGGTGTTGCGGCAACGCCGAGGGTGACCGTGCCGCCCGCCGCAGAGGCTTCTAGCGCGTTGCCCAACAGCCCGTATAAGGCTTGCTCCATGAGATCGGAATCGACCGCCACAGACACCCCCTCGGCCCACGGATCACACACCAGACTGAGCGATTTTTCAGCGCAGCGCGGTGTCATTAACTGCTGCACCGCGGCCAGCAAGGTAGTGGCGGCAACCGGCCGTAGCTGCGGTTTTAGCGGGTGCAAATAAGACACCAGCGCACTCACCCAGCGGCCCAGCCGGTCAACCGTAGCAACGATGCTGTTAGCGATTTCGCGTGCTTCTTGGGGGTCATCCAAATGTTCAAGTACCTG
>CAIPNE010000619.1 GCA_903866355.1 uncultured Gammaproteobacteria bacterium | reverse complement strand
GAGTTCAAAGCGCGCACCACTTATGGGGCCATTGCGGGCGCTAATCTTTTGGATTGGCCGATCACCCTGGCAGAACTCGAACCCTACTATGCCCGCGCCGAAGACAAACTCGGGGTGACCCGCACCAACGATATTCCGGGCCTTCCGGGGAACAATAATTTCAAAGTGCTCTACAACGGCGCGCAAAAGCTGGGTTACGCGCACTGTCATACCGGGAACATGGCGATTAATTCGCGACCACGCGCTGGTCGTCCAGCCTGCCAGCAGCTCGGCTTTTGTTTCCAAGGCTGCAAGATGGGCGCGAAGTGGTCCACGCTCTATACGGAAATTCCCGCCGCCATCCAAACCGGTCACTGCGAATTGCGCAGTCAAGCGCACGTCAGCCAGATTGAACACGACGCCCAAGGCCGCGTGACCGGCGTGGTGTATTTCGACGCCCAAGGGCAGACGCAGCGGCAACGCGCGCGGCTGGTGTGCGTGGCCGGCAATTCCATCGAAACCCCGCGTTTACTGTTGCTTTCGGCGTCTGCGAAATTTCCCGATGGCCTCGCTAATTCATCCGGGCAAGTGGGGCGAAACTATCTGCGGCATACCACCGGATCGGTCTACGCGGTGATGCCCGAGCCCGTGCACATGTATCGCGGCACGACGATGGCGGGAATTATCCAAGACGAATCCCATCACGATCCCAAACGAGGTTTTGTTGCAGGCTATGAGCTGGAAACGGTGTCCGTGGGGCTGCCGTTCGCGGCCGCCTTTATTGCTCCGGGGGAATGGGGGCCCGATTTCGCCGCCATTATGGAGGGTTACGACCACCTCGCCGGATTGTGGATCGTGGGCGAAGACATGCCGCAGGAAAAAAACCGCGTCACGCTCAACACCTCTCAAAAAGACCAATGGGGTCTGCCCGTGCCGCATGTGCATTACGACGATCACCCCAACGATGTGGCCATGCGCGAGCACGGCTTTAAACAGGGCAAAGCTTTGTATGAGTCGGTTGGTGCGACGCGGGTTTTCCTCACGCCACCCTATCCTTCCACGCACAATATGGGCACTTGCCGTATGAGTGCGAAGGCGTCTGACGGTGTGGTGAATGCCCATGGGCAAACGCACGACATTCCCAACCTGTTTATTTCTGATGGCAGCCAATACACCAGCGGTGCGGCAGTCAATCCCACGTTGACTATCGTCACGTTGGCGATTCGGCAGGCTGAACACATTGCGGCACGCCTGAGCGCCGGCGAGTTATAAGTTCATCGGCGGTGTGCTGGGGGCCTCGGCTCCACCGGGCTTTCGGCCGGCACCTTTGACCCAGCTCGGCGGCCGTCACTTGCTCGGAATCGCAATTAACGTGAAGGAATCTGCGTATGGAAGTGGGATTTTTTTTGCCGCCGACCATCGGCAATCAAGAAGAGTTGTTTCAGGGTTTGGCGGGCCAACGCAGCGATCTCTACCAGCGCATGCTGGTGGATTTGACGGAGTTCGCGCAGTGCTGCGATGGGCTGGGCTATTACGGTCTGGCTTTCACCGAACACCATCTATCCATCGAGGGGATGACGACTTCTAACAATCCGGCGCTGCTCAATGTTTATCTTGGGCTTAAAACCCAACGCATTCGGCACGGTGCCTTGGGCTATGTTTTGCCGGCGCATAACCCGCTGCGCGTCGCAGAAGACATCGCCATGGTGGATCAAATGACACAGGGCCGGGCCTTCGCGGGGTTCGCCCGTGGCATTCAGGCGCGTTGGCTGAATATTTTTGGCCAGCATTATCCCGGCATCGCCGACAACATCACCGATCCAGCGGCCTACACCCAGACTAAGCGCGAACTCTACGATGAGCATCTGGAAATTATTCTCAAAGCGTGGGGCCATGAAACTTTTTCGCACCACGGCAAACATTGGCAAATCCCCCCGCCCAATATTGACTGGCCGCCTAAACAGTACACGCGCGAAATGGGCCGCGGCTTGGATGCACAAGGGCGACTGACCGAAGTGGGCATTGCGCCACGTACTTTTCAACGGCCCTATCCGCCGATGTTTGAGCCTTTTAGCATTTCGGAACTATCCATCGAACTCGCGGCCAGCCGCGGTATTGTGCCGGTAGGCATCGTCACCGATCCCGGTTTGGTGAGCGCGCAACTCGATGCCGCCCAACGCGGCTGGGCAGCGCATGGTGTGACTCGGCGCCGCGGCGAAGGCATTGGCTTTGCGCGCTACTTGGTGGTGGCCGACACCGACGCTGAAGCGCGGGTGATCGCTGAATCGGCCATGTTTGAATGGCGGTATTTTTTCAGCATGTTCGGTTTTAATATTGTGATTGGCCGCGCGGGCGAAGCGCCGGACGAAATCCCCAATAATGTGCAGGCGTATATTGACCGTCAGCTCCTGTTCTGCGGCAGCCCAGACACCGTGTGTCGGCAGTTTGAAGCGGCATTTTCGCAAAATCCGGTGGAATACCTGTGGCTGTTTACCTCCAACGAACTGGTGCACCAGCGCGCGCTCTTGCGTTCGGTGGAGCTGGCGGCAAGGCAGGTTTTCCCGCATTTTTCTGACAAATTCCGCTGAAGCCGGCAGATCATTGCAGGGGCAATAAAATTTTTTTTAGTTAGGAATAGCACATGCGAGAACAGTTGAAGTTTTACATTAATGGTCACTGGGTGGCGCCGGCGACAGGCAATTTACTGGAGGTCATCAATCCGGCCACTGGCACCGTGAATGGCCGTATTGCGCTGGGTGCGCCGGCTGATGTTGACGCCGCAGTAGCTGCCGCGCGGGCCGCGTTTCCCGGGTGGTCTGCCACCAGCGTCGAGCAACGGATTGCCGCGTTGGAGCGCATTGCCGAGGAGTTCGAGCGTCGCCTCGACGACATGGGCGTGGCGATTCGGGAAGAAATGGGCGCCCCACAGTGGTTGGCGCGGGATACCCAAGCAGCGTTAGGGCCTAAGCATTTCCGTTCCGCGGCGAGCATTTTGCGCGATTATGCTTTTGAGGAAGACAAAGGTTCGGCGCGGATTCTAAAAGAAGCCATTGGCGTTTGTGGTTTTATTACGCCCTGGAATTGGCCCGTGCATCAGATGTGCGCCAAGACCGCGCCGGCCCTAGCCGTGGGTTGTACCGTCATTCTAAAGCCCTCGGAAGTGGCACCCTTTTCAGCGCAGATTCTCGCGGAGATTATTCACGCTGCCGGTCTCCCGGCGGGTGTTTTTAACGTCATTTATGGTGAAGGAACGGTGGTAGGTGCGGCGATGGCACGACACCCCGACATCGACATGATTTCTATCACCGGCTCCACCCGCGCCGGCATCGAAGTGGCGCGCAACGCGGCCGCTAGCGTCAAGCGTGTGCATCAGGAACTAGGTGGTAAAAGCCCTAACATCGTGCTGGCAGACGCCGACTTAAAAGCTGCCGTAACCGGTGGCGTGAACGGCGTCATGATGAATTCTGGACAATCGTGTCGCGCGCCGACCCGCATGTTAGTGCCCCATCAGCTGATGGATGAAGTCTGCGCCTTGGCTAAAGAAGTGGCCGAGAGCTGGACCCCGGGTGACCCTGCGGCCAACAGTCGCATGGGCCCGGTAATTTCCGAAGCCGCTTGGCACAAGGTGCAGCGGCTGATCCAATCTGGGGTCGACGGCGGCGCCACGCTGGTGACGGGTGGCTTGGGCAAACCCGCGGGACTAGAAGCGGGTTATTACTGCCGGCCGACGGTGTTTCGCGACGTGCGTAACGACATGGAAATCGCCCGTGAGGAAATTTTTGGTCCGGTGCTGTCGATTTTGGGTTATGCCGACGAAGACGAAGCCGTGCGCATCGCCAACGACACCGAGTATGGCTTGGGCGCTTATGTGCAAAGTATGGATATCGAGCATGCGCGGCGCATCGCGGCACGGATTCGTGCGGGCTATATCAGCCTCAACAATGCTGGCCTCGACATCAACGTGCCTTTTGGTGGGTACAAGCAATCCGGCAACGGCCGCGAGTTTGGCGACCACGCGTTTGGCGAGTTCTTAGAGCTGAAATCTGTGTTGGGGTATTCACCGGCAAGCTGAGTATTGGGTTCGGCCGGGTCGATCGCGAGCGTTTACCGCCACGCGATCGATTTTAAATGGCCGTTGGCCCCAAGGCATCCCGCGGGGCTGCGGCCGCAACTTAATGGGTGTTGCGCGCGCATGGGTGTGGTGAAAAGCCTCGATTTTGCGCGCGCCCAACCACTTTGGCACTACCGTTCGTCGTGCGCACCCGCGTCGTGCGCGGCTGACCGTTGCCGCGCCAACGAACGCCCATCCTCTGCTGCCGATGGGCCGGTAGGCTGGCGCCCGAAATCCACCGCCTCGCTCAGTGAGCAACGCTTCAGCCACCGATTTTATCAAGACGGAATATCGGGATCTCTCGGGCCGTTTTGCCCTGATAGTCCGAGTAGGTCGGATAAACCTTGGTCATGAGTTGCCACAATTCTGCCCGTGCTCCACCCTGAACTAACGTTGCGCGCGCACTGAATTTTTCTGCTTTCACTTGCACGGTCACCACCGGCTGGGCGAGCAAATTGAAGTACCACTGCGGCTGCAGATCAGCGCCGCCCTTGGAGGCGACGATGACCAAGCGTGGTCCATCTAAGCCGTAGAGCAAGGGGTGGGTGTAGGACTTGCCGGACCTTCGTCCGACCGTGGTCAGCAACAGGCACGGCACCAGGCCACTGCCGCCGACTGCGGTGGCGTCCCACAGGTGACCTTGCGCACCGCCACTGCGCTCGTAGTCATTGACGTGTGCCGTGATCCAATCCGGCACCAAACCTGCATTCAGGACATCGACAGTTTCTTCGAGATGATGGGTCATGGAGTTCCTCCGTGCTAGCCGCCGGCAGCCGATGAAGAGCCTATAGGAAACATAACCCGCCTATTCGCCGCAATAGAGTCCCGCTGTCGTTGGCTTGGAACGCTGCAACCGCAACGATCGCGAGGGGTAAGTCATCGCTGACTGACCATGGCCGATCGCAGCATTCAAAGGGAAGTCATCTACGATGAGACGGTGGCCGGAACGATTGCCGAGAATAGCCATCAAAGCTATTTTGCGGACTACGCCGTGAGCGTATTCACCGCCGAGGTCGGCGTGTTGCGGCGAGAAAAATTCTAACGTTGAACGTCTGATATCACCTCAAGGAGGGCGCACGGTAAATGGAGACGATCGCAACACCGCTGATGTGGGCAGGCTTCTTTTTTTTCGTTATCACCGCGACGGCGATCGACCTCAATGTGTTGTCCGCACGCGGTGCGACCCGCGTCAGTGTCAAAGAGGCGCTAGGCTGGTCGCTGCTGTGGATCATGCTGTCGGTCGCCTTTGCCGGCTGGTTGTGGTGGCATCTGGCGGATAGTTCGGGGCCGGAGATAGCACGCGAGAAAACGCTCGAATTTTTGACCGGCTATTTGATCGAGAAAGCATTGTCGGTCGACAACATTTTTGTGTTTCTGATGCTGTTCAATTATTTTGCAGTGCCGCGGGAATTGCAGCGGCGCACCCTTGTCTACGGCGTGCTCGGCGCGATCGCGCTGCGCATCGTCATGATTCTTATCGGGGCGTGGCTGATCGCCAAGTTTCACTGGGTGATCTACGTTTTCGGCTTATTTCTGCTCGCAACCGGTGCGAAAATGCTGCTTTTCGCGGGTAGAAAGCCCGATCTGGAAAAAAATCCGGCATTGCGCTGGATGCGCCGGCACCTCGCGATAACGCCCGGTTTCGAAGGCGAGCAGTTCAGTTTGCTGCGGGATGGCGTGCGCATTTACACACCGTTGCTGCTGGTGCTGGTGATGATCGCCGTCACCGACATCGTGTTCGCGGTCGACAGCATTCCGGCGATTTTCGCCGTGACCGACGACCCGTTTATCGTCATGACTTCCAATATTTTTGCGGTGCTGGGATTGCGTGCGCTCTATTTTCTGCTCGCCGACATGGCGGAACGCTTTCATCTGCTGCCCTACGGGCTCGCCCTGGTCCTCATGTTTATCGGTTGCAAGATGCTGCTGATCGACTTCTACAAAATCCCGGTCTTCATCGCGCTTAGCGCGGTCGTCACCATGATTGCGGCCAGTATTGCGGCCAGTCTTGTCTGGCGGCCACGTGCCTGACAGCGGCTTTGATCGTTAAAACGCGTTAGGACCGGCATTGGCGGCGCACGGCCATGCGACGATGGCCAGATGAGCACACCGTTTCGTTTTGCCTCAGCCACAGGCACACACGGCATTAGGTGGATGAATAACGGCCTATAGGGCCACACCTCGTCACCCAAGAGGTGGCGCACTGCGGAGCTTGGTCAGGTCTGATTTCGACGTTCAATTTCGTCATTCACGACCGAGCCTAGGTCCGCACTGGCGGCCATTGCTTGGCGGCGTGCAACACCCGAAGGATTCGCACCCAGTCTGCAGTTGTGGCGTAGATGAGGATCTAGTTTTGCTGCGCCACCAATTCGCGTGTGCCAGCAACGCGACCAGATCGACCAAGGTCGGGATGGTCAACCAGGCGGCTCACCTTTTCAGAAAACAACTCATCAAGGGCCAGTGCGGCGGCGGGATTGTCGGTCTCAATGTGGTCATAGATCGCCCGGCGATCAGCGAGCGCTTCGGGTGTCCAAAACAACCTCACGCCTTAGCTTGGAGTTTGCGGCGCGTTGCGGTTCTGCGGCTAGCAAATTCCGCTTCCACGTCTTCGTTCGCTACCAAGTTGCCCGCATTGGCAGAATCTAGTCCGGTTTGGACTTGGCGGCGAAACCAAGCATCGTGGTCGACGGCTTCCTGCTGCTGCGCGACGAAGTCACGCATAAAGTCGCGCAGCAGTTGCGCGCCGGTGCGATCGCGGGACTTCGCGGCCGTGGAAAACTCATCTTTCAGGCCTTGATTGACCCGAAAGGTAAAGGTTGCTTCCCCCATTGCGGCGATTCCATGTGTTACATCATAAGTGCAATGTAGCATTCTTATGCTGCCTGGTAAAAATGATGACAATCCTTTAAAAAATAAAGGGTTTTTGTGAACTACGCTGCGCACTACCCAGCAAGTTAGACCACGCATGGGTGTCTGCTTTCTCAGGATTTTGGATAGACCGGCAAGCGGCTTTTCTCGGCCAAATTCGGCAGCCTGTTGTTACGTTTCAATGCTCGAAAGCAGACACTCAGAAGCCACAAACCCGCCCAAGCGGGTCTGTGTCGTCGCTATGCCGGAGAGCGATTAGGCTGGCAGTTGCTGCTTCCTGCGACCTGTTGCGATACGTAGGCCGATGAAGCTTCCGGTGTTAGTGCAGCGATACCCGTATGGTCAGAAAATATCGTGAACGCAGAAGATGGCGTATTGAAACCCAGCACTAATCCCCATGGCGGGGTCTTTGGCGTCCCGCGATCCCAATCGCCGAGGAAGAAGAACCGGTTGTTGCCAGTGCTCAATTCATAGTTTATAAGGCCGCCAGCACTGTTGATAATTGAGCCGTTGGGATCGTCGTTTGCGAGAAACAAATAATATCCACCAGAATGAGTCGTCCATGTAATTCCATATCCATCTAGGGCGCCATCGTAAATATGGGCCATCGTCAGAGAAGGTGCAGCAGATGCGTCACCAATCCCTGCCAAGCAGAGCGCAGTGCAGACGGCTGATCGGAACGAATTAAAGCAAATCATGGACTCCTCCTTTGCTGCTTGGCGGGGATTGGCTGCATCTTTTACCCCATTCGGAAATCGTACCCGCCTGAGATGGGTGCGGGCCGCGAGCGCGGTGGCCAGTCAACAGCGGCACCGGTTATATTCCAACCACTACATCAAAAATGAGGCGCAACGATGTCTCAACCCACCCACATGATTTCCCGTCGTTCAATGTTGAAAGGTGCCGCGGCAAGCGGTATCGGACTCGTTGTTGGCGGCTCAGTGCTAGCCAGTCCTGGAGGCGATATGACAATTGAATCAGTGGCACTACCGGCCGCGAAAGATGAGTGGTTTGCGCAGCGCGTTTGGAGCCTCAGCGGCAACAAGGTGCTGCTGACGGACAACGCCAGCCCTCATCCCGCGACCAGCCTCGCCCGCCAGATCTACCTGCCGCGCTCGGCCGAGGAGATCGTCAGCGTGGTCAAGTCGTTGCCGGCGACCACCCCAATTGCGTGCGTCTGCGGCGGCCATGAATCGTCGAACGCCGCGGTGTTTGCCAGCAGCGACGCCGTGGTGTTGGACTTAAGTCATCTGAAATCTATCGATTTTCATCGTGATGGCGAGAGCATGCTGGTCACGGTGGGTGCTGGGGTTGTCTTCCGTGAACTCGTCGAGGCACTCAAGGTGCAGCAAGGCGCCCTGCCGGTCGGAACGGGGCCGGGGGTCGGTGTTGTCGGCTACCTCGTCAACGGCGGATTGAGCAGCTATTTCTCACGGCGGCTTGGGTTGTTGGGGCAGCGCGTGGTCAAACTGACCCTCGTGACGCCCGCCGGCGACCTCCGCATCATTACCCCCGAGGATGAACTGTTCGTGGCCATGCTGGGTGCCGGCAGTGCGCTCGGCATCGTGGTCGATGTGACCTTTCGCGTGGAACCGGCGAGCGCCGTCCAAGGTGCGGAGCAGAGGGTCGTCGCATTCGAGACGCGTGCGCAGGCAGTGGCGTTCTCACGAGGCGCGCTTCGCTTCATGCGAGACCAGGCGTTTTCGAACGAATCCGTCTCGATGGAACTGGTGGTCACGGGCACGAAAGCGCTGGTAGCGACCGTCGTTTTCTACGATTCCTTTAAAGGGAGTACGGCCGATTTCGTCAAGCCGCTAGAAGACCTAGCTGCCAGCCTGAAGCTTGCGGTGGTAATGAAAGCCCACTGGGGATCGTGGTATGAGACTGCTGCCGCCTTGTGGCCCGTCATCGCGGGCCAAACGGGCCACCCGCTCGCCACGCTCCAACACTGCGTGGGCACCAAGGGTGTCCCCGCTGACCAAATCCTGGATTTCGTCTGCAACACGCTGGTTGGCGAAGCGCCACTGGATGAGGCCGAGTTGTCGCTGGTTGAAATCCGGACGCTGGGCGGCGCCGCCCTAACCGGGAGCCGCCTCCCCAGTGGCAATTGTCATCACACATTCTTTGTCGATCTCATCACCCTCTACGACGCCAAGAACAAGACCGCCAACGAGCGGCAGGCCATCGTCGACCTGACCCAGCGCGTCATCGACAAGGCGCGCGAGGTGGACGGCCTGACCGTCGATTTCAGCGGGACGCACTCGCAGCCCGACGATGCGGGCTACGCGGTGGCGGCGTCCGATATGTTTGGGACAGCCGCCATGGCGGAAACCGTTAAGGCGCTGAAGAAAAAGATGGACCCGAACAATCGCCTCAGGTTCCACCCGTTCGCGCGGCTCCTCTGAGCCCTGATTCGTCACCAACAGGCTGGATGCGATGACCTGACATCACGCAGCCGGCCGGTGCTGGTCATGGCGAGTGGCAGGGAATTCAGTCGAGCGTTGAATAATTGGCACGGCGCGGACTAGCAGCAACACACTCACGCGGCGAATGGGCAACTGAACAGGTTCTTGGGCCGACCGGCTGACTCCCTTGCTTCGCCAGACCGCCAGCGAACGTCTGCCCTCACGCGCTAAGCTTTAAGTGGCCGTGGGCCCCGGGGCATCCACCGGGTCGGCGGGTGCCAGATAGGTCGTGATGCGGGCCCGCAGCGGTGCGGCGAACGGCACCGATTGACGCGTATCCAAGGACATCTGGACCACCGTTATGTGCGCGCGTGCGCGCAGTTGATGCTTGCCGGTCGCCTCGCCGACAAATGCCAATGAGCTGTTGCCGAGGCGGGTGGGCTGGAGCCTGAAATCCACCACGTCGCCCAGTTGGCTGGGCGCAAAAAATTCACACGCCGCTTTGACGGCCGGCACGCCAAGTCGGGCGTTGCGCACATACTCGCCGTAGTCGGTTTGGAGACCTTCCGTGAACCATTCTTCCATGAGTTCGTGAAACAGCACGAAGTACTGCGGGAAAAAAATAATCGCGGCCGGATCGCAGTGATGAAAGCGGATAACTTTGCGCCGTTCAAACCACATGGCGTGGCGACGGCGCAGTCAGGGCGATGAGTTCGGCTAGGCAGCGCGGGCAGAAACAGTCCACCGCCGCGTTCACGGCAGCGGTTGGGAGTGGGGGCAGGTGCTGGCACCAGCAGGCGTCCAAGCGTGCCCCGCACTGAAACGGCTCGCCGCAGCGGCTGCAGTG
>CAIPNE010000618.1 GCA_903866355.1 uncultured Gammaproteobacteria bacterium | reverse complement strand
TCCCGCGAAATATCCCAGTCCTGCAAACCCACATCAAACCATTCCTGCAGCTTGTTCACGACGCCAGGCTGGAGATCGCTGCGTGTCAGCCAATCGCGCAGTACCGCTTCAAAATGTCCCAGACAGAAAAAAACATGTTCGCTATCGCGCTGCACCGGCGGCACGCCGCTCAGCGCGGAGACCGCATCGATTAAGTCCGTAGGCGTATAGGTGGCGCCGCAATGTTCGCAATTATCGCCGTACTGGTCCGGCGTCGCGCAGCGGGGGCAGGTTCCGCGGATGAATCGGTCGGGCAGAAACAGTTGTTTCAGCGGGTCGTACGCTTGGCTGATCGTGCGCACGGTGGTGTGGCCGGCATCCCGCAAGCGCGCATAAATGAGCGCAGAAATAGCGCGATTTTCCGGCGAATGCGTGGTGTGGTAATTATCGAAAGCCACATTGAAGCCGGCGAAATCGCTGCGGTGGTTGGCCCAGACCTCCGCGATGAGCGCCTCTGGTGTCACGCCTTCTTGCTCGGCCCGTAACATGATGGCGGTGCCGTGTGCGTCATCCGCACAAACATACCAGCACTCATGTCCGCGCATTTTTTGATAGCGCACCCAGATGTCCGTCTGGATATATTCCACCAAGTGGCCAATATGGATGGGACCATTGGCGTAGGGCAGCGCGCTGGTAACTAGGATTCGGCGGTGAGAACTCATGGTGATTAGTCGGCCTGAAATTCGCGGCGCGGGGTTGAGCGTAGCGCGCAGGCAGAATTAGCCAGCGCCGCCGGGGGAGGCAAAGGTAGCACCTCGGCCGCAGGCTGTCATGGCAGGAACCAGCCCCGCGTGTTGTACACTCAGAGGCTAGTTCGTTCTCAGGAAATTCTGACCATGCATCCTACTCAAGCCGACATTGAACAGGCCCTCAAAACTTGGATTGACCCTTATTTGGCAACTGACGTGGTCAGCGCCGGCATGGTTAAATCGATCCAAATCGCCGACACCGGCGTCACCCTCGATATCGAGGCGGGGTTTCCTGTAGCACGCTACGGTGCGGAACTCGTAGCCCACCTCACTGCCGCCGTCACGCCGCTCTTAGGCGGGGTCGCCTTGAGCATCAACCTGAGTAGCAAAATCGTCTCGCGCGCGGTCCAAAAAGGCGTCTCACCGCTCAAGGGCGTGCGCAATACGATCGCCGTGGCTTCGGGTAAGGGTGGCGTGGGCAAATCGACGACCGCCGTCAACTTGGCGCTCGCACTGCGCGACGAGGGCGCCACGGTAGGGCTGCTGGATGCCGACATTTATGGCCCCAGCCAACCGCGAATGCTGGGCGCAGCCGGGCGTCCCGAGTCCCGCGACGGCAAATCCATGGAGCCCAAAGTCAGCCACGGCATCCAGTCCATTTCCATTGGGCATCTGGTGGAAGAAGACACCCCCATGATTTGGCGTGGACCCATGGCCACCAGCGCGCTCGAACAACTGCTGCGCGAAACCAACTGGCACGACCTCGATTATCTCGTCATCGACCTTCCGCCGGGCACCGGCGACATCCAGCTCACGCTCTGCCAACGAGTGCCGGTCAGTGGCGCGGTTATCGTCACGACTCCTCAAGACATTGCCTTGCTGGACGCCCGCAAAGGGCTGAAGATGTTTGAGAAAGTAGACGTCCCGGTGCTTGGCATCGTCGAGAACATGAGCCTGCACACCTGCAGCAACTGCGGCAATATCGAGCATATTTTTGGTAGCGGTGGCGGCGCACTGATGGCCAAGCAATACGGTGTTGACCTGTTGGGCGAACTGCCTCTCGACATCAAGATTCGTGAGGGCGTGGATGCCGGCAAACCGACCGTGGTCACTCACCCGGACGCGCCTTCCACGGAAATCTACCGAAAAATTGCCAGACGAGTAGCAGCTAAATTAGCGCTGCGGGCGAAGGATTACTCGGGTCGCTTCCCCAATATCGTCATCCAAAACAGCTGATAGACCGCGTTTTAGGGAGGGCTTGCGCTATGCCGATCAAGGCGGACAGTTGGATTAGACACATGGCCGAACAACACGGCCTAATTGACCCCTTTGAGCCCGGACAAGTCCGGGAAGTCGCGGGTCGTCGGGTGATTTCCTACGGAACATCCAGCTACGGCTATGACCTGCGTTGTGCGCCGGAATTCAAGGTTTTTACCAACGTTTATTCAGCGATAGTCGATCCCAAGGCCTTCGATCCGGCCAGCTTCGTCGATATTGCTGGGGACGTTTGCATCATTCCGCCGAATTCTTTCGCGCTGGCGCGCACGATCGAATACTTCAGGATTCCCCGCAATATCCTCACCATCTGCTTGGGTAAATCCACTTACGCTCGCTGCGGCATCATTGTGAACGTCACGCCGCTGGAGCCCGAATGGGAAGGCCACGTGACTCTGGAATTTTCCAACACCACGCCATTGCCGGCCAAAATTTACGCTAACGAAGGCGTCGCGCAGGTGTTATTTCTGGAGTCTGATCAGCCCTGTGAAGTGTCTTATCGGGACCGCAATGGAAAGTACCAGGGGCAACGCGGTGTCACCTTGCCCCGAACCTAAGCCGGCCAGCACTTAGGCCGGACCCTCGGTGCGAGCAATGGCCACCCGATACACGCCCTCCTCCGGCCCGGTCACCGCCACCGCATAACCGGCGCTCTGCGCGAAGGCCCGTAAATCCGGGACGCTGTCGGTATCGGTGGTGAGTACCGTCAGCAAGCCGCCCACGGGCAAACTCAGCAACGCTTTTTTAGTTTTTAACAGTGGCAGCGGGCAGTTAAGGCCCCGAACGTCGAGCGTGCTAGCGTTAGCTGCTTCGCTCATTTGCTGCGCGGTTTAAGCGTCAGCGCCACCGAATTAATACAATAACGCTGCCCGGTCGGCGCTGGCCCATCGGGAAACACATGGCCCAAATGGGCATCGCACTGGGCGCACAACACTTCGGTACGGAGCATTCCGAGACTACGGTCAGACACCGCGGCGACGTTCTCAGGCACGGCAGCATCCCAGAAACTGGGCCAGCCCGAACCTGAGTCGTACTTCGACGCAGAATCAAATAATGGCGACCCGCAGCACACACAGAGGTACTGGCCTTCGGTTTTGCAATCGGTCAGAGCACCCGCATAGGGACGTTCGGTGCCGTGCTCGCGACACACCGCATACTGCTCTGGGGTAAGCTGCGCGCGCCATTCGGCGGCAGTTTTTTCAATCTTGGCCATCGTTTAGGCACTCCTGTGAAAAAAATCTAGTAACGAGGTGGGAGGGGTGATCTCTACCCACACCAAGATCCGCAATGCTGACCGGTTGTCTTGGTGGCTGTCATCGCTAAGTATTATAGTCATGAGAGATCAGGGTGGGGGCTGGTCACCACATTAAACGCAGGCCTGAGGGGGCGAAAATGAGAATAGCGTTGCTCGAAGACGATCCCGATCAGGCCGAACTGTTTCGCCACTGGTTGGTCGCAGCGGGGCACATTTGCGACGTTTTTGATACCGGCAAGGCTTTCTTGGAGGGTATTACGCTAGACAGCTTCGATACCCTGATCCTCGATTGGATGGTGCCCGACACGGATGGCTACGAGGTGCTCGGTTGGGTACGCGCCAATCTTGCGTGGCGAATTCCGGTGATGTTTCTGACCGCCCGCGATGACGAAGACGACATCGTGCGGGCCTTAGAACTCGGGGCTGACGATTACATTTTGAAGCCCGCCAAACAACGCGAACTATTGGCCCGCCTGAGTGCTGTCGCCCGGCGTGCGCCCACCCCTGAAGCAGAGCCGATAACAATTGCTGTAGACACGTTTCGCATTGACCTCACCACCCGTGAACTGTCCAAAGACGGTGAGAAAATCGAGATGACGCACCGGGAATTCGCGCTCGCCAGTTTCTTTCTCAGAAATATCGGCAGAATCGTCTCCCGTGCGAAGCTTTTGGAAATTGTCTGGGGCCGCAACCCCGGCCATAGCAGTCGCACCGTGGACACCCACATCAGCAGACTCAGGGTAAAACTGGGCTTATTACCAGAACATGGCTGGCGGATTTCTGCCATCTACCTGCATGGTTACCGGCTCGAACGTGTCTCCGACGCCTAGGGCAACGGCGTCACCACCGCACGCTTTGGCGTGCGTCACTGGCCTCGGTTACTATTGGCACATCATTCTTTTTTGCGACTTTGAGTACCACCCAGCACTATGATTGACTTACCGAATTACGCACGACATCGCAGCGTCGGGGTCCGCGTTGGGCCGATCACTATCGGCGGCGACCATCCGATCGTTGTGCAATCCATGACCAACACCGACACCGCAGATGCCGCGGCGACTGCCAAGCAGGTGCAGCAACTCGCGGCAGCCGGTTCGGAACTCGTCCGGATTACCGTCGACACCGAGGCGGCCGCCGCGCAGGTCGGACGGATCCGCCAGATGCTCGATTTGCTAGGTTGCCGCGTGCCGTTGATTGGAGATTTCCACTACAACGGCCACCAGCTGCTCACCAAGTATCCGGACTGCGCGCAAGCGCTCGATAAATATCGCATTAACCCGGGCAATGTCGGCTTTGGACGCAAACGCGACGGCCAATTTTCCACCATGATCGAAGTCGCGCTGAAATACCAAAAGCCGGTTCGCATTGGTGTTAACTGGGGCAGTTTGGATGAGTCTCTGGTCGTCTCGATGATGGACGAGAACGCGCGCTCGACGAACCCACGCTCCGCCGCCGAAATTACCCGTGAGGCGTTAATCCAGTCCGCACTGTTGAGCGCCGCGCGTGCAGAAGAACTGGGCATGGCGCGCGATCGCATTGTGCTGAGTTGTAAGGTCAGCGGCGTACAAGACCTCATCTCGGTGTACACCGAGCTGTCCCGCCGCTGCGACTACGCCTTGCACTTGGGGCTAACGGAAGCCGGCATGGGCTCCAAGGGAATCGTGGCCTCCACCGCAGCCATGAGCATCCTGTTGCAGCAAGGGATTGGCGACACCATCCGGGTGTCGCTCACACCGGAGCCAGGCGGCGATCGCACTAACGAGGTAGTGGTTGCCCAAGAAATCCTACAAACCATGGGCTTGCGCGCGTTCACCCCGCTAGTAACAGCCTGCCCAGGCTGCGGCCGCACCACTAGCACCGTTTTTCAGGAACTGGCTCAGGACATCCAAGCCTACGTCAGAACCCAAATGCCAATCTGGAAATCCATCTACCCTGGGGTTGAAGAAATGACGTTGGCGGTGATGGGCTGCGTCGTGAACGGGCCCGGCGAGAGTAAGCACGCCAATATTGGCATCAGTTTGCCCGGCAGCGGTGAAACGCCCGCCGCACCGGTATTCGTGGATGGCGAGAAATTCACGATCCTGCGAGGGGACAACATCGCCGGAGAATTTAAGCAGATTTTAGACAACTACATCGTGACTCATTACGGGCATGCGGCGGTGTCCCACGCCACCTCCTAACACGCTCGTCTCCAGTACTTTGCTGCCACCCAACCCGGCGCCACGGAGCCCCACATAGTGCGCATTCATATCTTGGGGATCTGCGGCACCTTCATGGCCGGCGTTGCGCAACTGGCGCGCGAACTGGGACACGAGGTCAGCGGGGCCGACAGCCATGTCTATCCCCCAATGAGCGATTTTCTACGCGCCACCGGCATTCCAGTGCAGGAAGGCTGGAGCACGGCAGCGCTCCAGCCCCGCCCAGATTTGGTGGTCGTCGGAAACGCGCTGAGCCGGGGTAATCCGTTGGTGGAAGCCGTACTGGACGCTGGTCTGCCCTATATCTCGGGCGCGCAGTGGGTCGCAGAACACGTGCTGAGCCAGCGGCGGGTCATCGCGGTGGCGGGCACTCACGGCAAAACAACTACGGCAAGCTTAATTGCCTGGCTGCTGGAGTGTGCGGGCCTGAATCCCGGATACCTCATCGGGGGCATCGCACACAATTTCCCCACCCCTGCGCGTTTGGGTACCGGCGAGTACTTTGTCATCGAGGCGGACGAATATGACACCGCGTTTTTCGACAAACGTTCGAAATTCGTCCATTACCGGCCGCGCATTGCCTTGCTCAATAACCTCGAAT
>CAIPNE010000617.1 GCA_903866355.1 uncultured Gammaproteobacteria bacterium | reverse complement strand
GGATCGCCGGCTGCCATCGCCAATTGCGCGCAACTTAAGCTTGCGCGAACGCTGCGCCGGTCGACCAGCAAAGCCTTTTCCAGCAGCTCCATCGCCTCTTCGCGGGCGCCTCGGTCGCTGTGTGCTTGCGCCATTTCACACCAAAAGTGAGCACGCTCGCTGGCCCGGTTTTCACCACTCGTGGCCTCTAGGCGAGTGCTGTAATCGAGCGCCTTTGGCCAATCTTGTTCACGCTGGTAGATATCCACTAAGTGCCGCAGCGCCGCCGCTTGGTACATTCCGATGTCGAGCAGCTCTAAAAACAAATTCTCGGCGCGGTCGAAAAGGCCAGAGCGAGAATAATCGAGTCCTAATTCCAGCAACGCCAACCCGCGCTGGCGCACGTCTAAGGTGGAGCGGGCCACGAGGTTTTGGTGGATGCGGATGGCCCGGTCTACTTCCCCGCGGCGGCGGAATAAATTACCCAAGGCGAGATGGGTTTCCACGGTTTCATTCTCAACGTCCAACGCTTTGACAAAGACCTCGATGGCTTTGTCCGGCCGGTCGTGTAGCAGGTAGTTGAGGCCGAGAAAGTAGTCGGTGGCGGTCTGCGAAGTCTGCTGCTCACGCCGCGCGTGGAAAGAAACCTCACGTCGCCCAAGCATCCAACCCGACAGGGCAGCAACGGGTAGCAGCACAACGGCTACCAAAAACAGTGTTTCAATCGACATGGTTAGCCGCAGCGGGTGGCGGATGGGCGAGAGGCGCGACCAGTGGCGCGCGGACCGCGCGTTCGAGGCGGCGTAATCGGCGCGTCTGCCGCCAACGACCGGGCATCAGCACTGCAGCCCCAAGCAAGGTGCCTAACAGGAGACTAGCAACCACGATAACGGAGAGGGGCAGGCTGAGCGTGCCGCTATAAAAATCCAGCGTGATCAGGGCGTGGTTACGCGCATGGAAGGCGAATCCCGCCAGCAGCCCAATTATCGCCGTCAAGAATTGGATGATTCGCCGCATTAGCGAGGATCTCCCGCAAAACCGTTGAGACTTTCACCGCAGCGAACAGCCACCTCGGTGTTCAGTCGTCGTCGTCGTTTTCGTCGTGGTAGCCCGCCGCATGACGGCGTTCACGCACCGCCTGCAAGGTGGCTTCATCGAGCGCATTCACGCGCTCACGTAATTCCTTGCCAGGCTTGAAATGCGGCACAAATTTACCTGGCAACGAAACCGGATCGCCAGACTTCGGGTTGCGGCCGACCCGCGGTGGGCGGTAATGCAGCGAAAAACTGCCGAAGCCACGGATTTCAATGCGCCGGCCGGTGGCCAACGTTAAGGCCATTTGTTCGAGCATGGTCTTAACGGCGGATTCCACGTCGCGGTATCCCAACTGGGTTTGCTTGCGGACAAGGATTTCGATCAACTCAGACTTTGTCATTCTTGTTCTCAAGATTTTGGCTGCAATTCGCTGATCCGCCAACGAATTGCAGCCAGAGCGGCTCCGCGCTAGGACCTAACGGTCTAGCTGTTCCTTGAGCAAGTCGCCCAAACGAGTACGCGGACTGTCGTTGTCGGCACTGTATTCCTCCAGTGCCGTGGCCTCGTCCTCGTTTTCCTTCGCCTTGATGGACAAGTTGATAACGCGGCGCTTGCGGTCGACGCCGATAATCATGGCTTCGATTTCTTCGTTCTCGCGCAACACTTTGCGAGCGTCGTCGATAGCATCGCGGGAGATTTCGCTTGCGCGCAGTACGCCTTCGATACCGTCGCCCAGATTGATGGTGGCGCCCTTAGCATCTACCGCCACAATCATGCCGGTGACGATGGTGC
>CAIPNE010000616.1 GCA_903866355.1 uncultured Gammaproteobacteria bacterium | reverse complement strand
CCGTACCAGTCGTCGAGGCAGGCCTCTGCGCCGTCAACTTGAAGTAGGCGCGGCGCAGAGCGCCGCTTAACGAGCCGTCGTGAGCGGTTGGTACTCACCGAAGTCCCAGCCGCGTGCGTTCAATCACGCGCGCCCACCGCCCGCGACAGTCAATATTAATCCGGGTAGCGCGGTGGGCGACCTGCGCGCTGCGCGCTCAAGGCTTCGGCAATATCTGGCGCAAACAACAGCGGAATATTGCGCTCGGCCACCTCGTGCAGGGCGGGCGCCAGAGCCTGATCACGGCTGAAATTCAGCGCAGCCTTGGTACCGCGCAGGGCGAGTGGGGACTTGCTTGCCAACACTTGAGCAGTGGCCAAGGCCGCCGCCATCAGAGCCTCCACATCGGGGAAAACGGCGTTCAGAAAGCCGCGTCGCTCGGCTTCCGCGGCGCCAAACTCGCGCCCGGTCAAAATGAGCTCGCGCGCCACGCCCTCGCCGACGATACGCGGCAGCCGTTGCAGCGTGCCGAGATCAGCCATGATCGCCAGATCAATTTCCTTTACTGCAAAGCGCGCGTCCGCCACCCCGTACCGAAAATCGCAAGCGCTGCTAATGTCGATGCCACCCCCCAGACAAGCCCCGTGTATCGCCGCAATGACCGGCTTGCGACACGCCTCGATGGCAGTGACCTGCGCTTGTAGCCACAGGATCGTCTCCAAGCAACGCGCCGAACGTTGCACGGGATCAAGGGGTGCTAGCTCGCTACGCAGTGCCAGCAGAAAGTCCAAATCGATGCCGGCCGTGAAATGCCGGCCCCGGCCACTCACCACCACCACCCGCACACTCGGCGTGGCGTCCAGCGTTTGCATGAGCGTGCCCAGTTCTGCCCACAACGTGTGGTTGAAGGCATTAGCGCGCTCGGGGCGGTTAAATTCGACCTGCGCAATGCCGTCTTGAATGGTTACCGCCAGACTCGTGAAATGCTTCATGGGTGCGTCTGCGCGCCGCGCCTGCTGCAATGCTTGCAGGTGCCTTCGACTTCGATGGTTTGGCGCGTCGCTTGAAAACCGAGTGCCTCGGCGCTCGCGCTAATGCTGGCGGAGACACTGAGGTTTGCCAGTTCAGCCACCGTGCCGCACTGCGTACAAATGAGGAACTGGCTCACGTGACCCTGCAGCGGTTCACCGCAACCTACAAAGGCGTTGAGTGAGGCGATGCGGTGCACCAGCCCTACTTGCTGTAGAAAATCCAAAGCGCGGTACACCGTGGGTGGGGCGGCCTGTTCACGTTCGCGCCCTAGGATGGCGAGCAGGTCGTAGGCTTTCACTGGCAAATGACTGCCCCACACGAGTTCTAGTACCCGCCGTCGTAAGGGCGTGAGCCGTTTGCCGGCCGTGGCGCAGGCGGTCTCAGCTTTGGCCATCGCGGTGGTCACACAGCGTCCATGGTCATGAACGACGGCAGCGAAGCTTTTTAAAACGGTCTGCTTGGCGAGGGTCATCGTGTGTTTTGGTTCCTGTCGCGGGGCAACAATTTGTTATTGAGTAACGTTAGTGGTTAGTATGCGAGCCGCCGCCCTTGGGGAACCTCTCGAGGGCACTAAAGTGCCCGTGCACCCCGAGAACACTCTCAATGGCAACGCCAGACCCCAGTTTACTGATCCCAATTATCGCCTTCACGCTGTTGGGCGCCGTGTTGAGCATGGCGGCGGGTGCCATTTATTTACTGCTCCCAGAAGACTGGCGTCGCAAGACGGTAGCACACCTCATTAGCCTCGCAACGGGCACTCTGCTGAGCGTTGCGTTCATGGAACTCCTGCCCGAAGCCGTGGCCCATGCTCGCATCGGCGAGCGCCATCTGGTGTTTGCCACGGTGTTGGGCGGCATCCTGCTGTTCTTCGTGTTGGAGAAGGCGCTGATCTGGCGGCATGCACACGGGGTGGATTCACATGGACATGTGCACCACCACCACGGGTTACGCCACGCCGGCCCGCTGGTCATGGTGGGTGATACTGTTCACAATTTCCTCGATGGCGTGCTGCTCACCGCGGCGTTTGTCGCAGATCCCAAACTGGGGGTCGTGACGGGGATAGCCATCATCGCTCACGAAATTCCCCAAGAAGTGGGGAACTTCGCCATCATGCTGGAGAGTGGTTTTTCCCGCTGGCGGACCTTTACCTTGAACGCCGTTTCCAGTTTGGCCATGGTGCTAGGCGCCTTACTCGCGTGGTGGCAAATGCCGCTGCTGCAGGCCAATCTGCCCTTCACGTTGGCGTTTACGGCGGCGAGCTTCCTCTATATTTCAATCGCCGATCTGATCCCAAGCCTGCACCGTGGCGTCACCCTGAAGGAAACCCTAGCCCAAGTATTTTGGATTGGCGTCGGCGTGCTGCTCGTAACCACGCTGCAACACACCCACCATTAACCTGCGCAGTAGTGCCTAACCGCTACGCCTCAGGGGTCCGCTTGCGCTAGATTGACACGCAGACTCTTCTGCCTTGGGAGCATTGACCCGGCATGTCCGAACCCATTTCTTTTCTCCTCACCGAGGCGGCCCTGCGCGCCAAGCAAAGCGTGAAGTGGACGGCCTATGGCCCGGAGATTTTACCCGCGTGGATTGCGGACATGGATTTTGCGCTGGCACCGCCAATTCGCGCGGCGCTAAACGCGCGCATCGCCTTAGACGACGTGGGCTATCCCATGGCGTATCCCGCGGCGGGCCTCAACACACTGTTTGCCGAACGTGCCGCCGCGCGCTACCAATGGTCGATTGAGCCAGACCAAGTTGAGTTCTTCAGTGACGTGGTGCAAATGATCTACCTCGCCCTGCTGACGCTCACCGACGCTGGGGCGGGGGTGATTATCCAAACGCCCATCTACCCACCCTTTTTACAATCGGTCGCGCAGACCGGGCGGCGCCCAGTGTTATGTCCTTTGGTGCCGGATGCGCGGGGCTACGCCATTGATTTTGCCGCCCTCGAGGCGGCCTGCGATGCCGGCACACGCCTATTACTGCTGTGTCATCCGCATAACCCCAGCGGCCGCGCATTTCGGCGCGACGAACTCACCGCGCTCGCAGAGATTGTTCGTCGCCACGACTTGCTCGTTATCTCTGACGAAATTCACGCCGACATCATGCTGGACGAACGTGCACATATTCCTTTCGCCAGTTTGGCCGACGACCTCGCCGCGCGCACCATCACCCTGACGTCCGCTAGCAAGGCGTTCAATATTGCTGGCCTGTGCGTGTCCTGCGCCGTGTTTGGTTCACCCGATCTAAAACGCCGTTTCGATCAACTGCCGGGACACGTGCGCGGTGGGCGCAGCGCGCTAGGCATGGCGGCGACCAGCGCCGCCTGGCGTGACGGCGATCCTTGGCTCAACACGGTGTTGGCGCAACTGCGGGCTAACCGCGATTATCTCGCCAGTTTTGTAGCGACGCGTTGGCCCGCCGTGCGACACACGCCGCCGGAGGCTACTTATTTGGCGTGGCTGGACTGCCGAGATCTCGAATTAGCTGAAGAACCTTGGCGTTTTTTCCTGCGCGAAGCGGGAGTCGCGGTGAGCCCGGGGCCGGACTTCGGCGCGGCTGGGCAAGGTTTTGTGCGGCTTAACTTCGCCACCTCACCGGTTATCCTTGAGGCCATTCTCACGCGTATGGACCGCGCGCTGCTCAGTGTTGGAAAGTCCACTTCAGCACGGCATCCATAAAAGCGTTACCGCTGCCCTGGTTAACCGTCGGGTGGTTCATGAGCAGGGTCACCACATAGGTGTGGCCGTTGCGCGCCAGCACATAACCCGCTACCGCAGCGACGTTATCTAAGCGGCCGGTTTTAAGATGCATGCGCCCGGTTTCTGGCGCATTTTTAAAGTGTTTACGCGCCGTCCCATCCATGCCCACCAGCGCAAGCGATGCCAAATATTCTGGCATCCACGGGCTCGTCCAAGCGTGGCCTAGCAGCCCGCCCAGCGTGCTGGCGGTGACCCGTGTTTGACGCGACAGTCCTGAGCCGTTTTCCATCACCAGCCCCTGCGTGCTGATGCCCTGCGCCGTTAGCCAGCGCTCAATTTCCCGAACCCCGTCCTGCGGTTGCAGCGGTGGGGCGTGCGCGCGATCGGCCAGCGCATACAGCAGCGCGTCTGCCATCACGTTATTGCTCCACTTGTTCAGCGGACGGATGATCTCGGCCAGCGGCGCGGAATACCCAACATAATAAGGTTTTTGCCCCACCGGCCGCAGCCCACGCGCCACCCCACCGGCGAGCGTGCCGCCCCATTGCGCCCACAAATTTTTGAACAAACCGTAGGTGTAAGCCTCGGGGCTGAGCGCCGTACGGGGCAGCGTCTGCTCGCCGCACGCGTGGGGATAATCGCCGGAAAACACCACGGGGTTGGCAATAACGGGATCGAGCACCGTCATTTTGACGTGCGCCAAAATGCCGTGGCAGGGTCCGGTCGCTTGGTGCAGCTGGTTATCGATAATCAGATTAGGCAGCGCGGGATCTGCCGTAATGGTCACATCCCGGCCATTTTCTGCCGGCGCGAAGTGAAAAGTGAAGGCCTTAAAGTTCACCATCGCAGCGTTAGGTAGGACGTTGTACAAGCGCAGCGGCTGGTTGTCGAAGGCATCAGCGGTGCGCGGGGCTGGCGCAAAATAACTGTCGTCGATGAGCAAACGTCCGGTTATTTCGCGTAAACCCAGACGACGCAATTCCCCGGCGAAACGCCACAGTTCTTGTTCAGTCAGATACGGATCCCCGCGCCCTCTGAGCAACAGATCACCTTGCAGCACGCCGTCGTTTAACGGGCCCAACAAATACACTTCGGTAGACCAGCGATGGAGCGGCCCCAAGGCGTCGAGGGCGACAAAAGTGGTGATGAGCTTAACGGTGGATGCGGGATTGCGCGGCACCTCCAAATTCAGCGCGACCAGCGGGGTGGGCGACGCCACATCGCGCACCAGCAAACTGACCGCGCTACTGGGCAACGTGGTCGCGCGCAGCGCTTGCTCCAGCGCGGGTGGCAAGGCCGCCAACGCCGGGCGTGCCAACAGCAGCAGACCCAAAATACTGGCAGCAAAATGTCTCAGGTGCATCGGTCGGTGTCCTCGTTAAATAACCCGCTCTGCGCCTGACGATCGTAGATCAGGGTCGTGCCCACCAGCCGGAGGCCGGGGTGTAGCACATGCGCCGCGGTGTGGCCCAGTGGGTGCAGGTGCTGCACCGCAGCCCCACGTACCAGCAACGCATCGGCGATGAATTGCCGATGGCACTGCGTGTGATTGGCTTCGGCGCACATCAGCGCCAAGGTGTAGCGCGCGGCACCCCGACACACCCGGTTTAAGGTCTCGTTGAATAGTTCCCCACGCATATGCTCGGCATAAGCTTGGAACGCTGCAGGCTGGAGCGCCGGATGCGCAGTAGCCCCACCCGCCACGCGCAACCCACCCAGCGCCGCACCTAGCCAGCGGTAGCGGATGTTGCGAGTGGCCAAGGCTTGTTCCAACGCGGTCCGGCCAAAGTGCGGATAGCGCCGCGACCACGGGGCGGCCCGCACATCCACCAAGATCTCGACAGACTGCGCGCTGAGCAAATCAGCGAACGCGGCAAAGGCCAGATTGCTGTGACCGAGGGTGTAGATGGTGCGCATGCTTGAAGGGTCTGGCATCTTGCGGGTAAGTTTCCCATCCTAAGCCTGCCCTTGTCGCGGGCAGCGCAAGGAGCTTTGTGTGAGTCTGACGATGGTGGCGGCGACCCAAATGGCCTGCGGTCCCGATGCGTTGGAAAACCTCGCCCGGGCCACCGTCATGGTCCGTCAGGCGCAGGCTGCCGGTGCGCAGATTATTGTGCTGCAAGAGCTCTTTTCCACGCCTTATTTTTGCCAAGAACAACACCCCCGCCATTTCGCGTTGGCGCAAGTGGCCGACCACAGCCCGCTGCTGGCCGGCCTGCGTGCACTGGCACAGGAGCTGGCGGTAGTGCTGCCGGTAAGCTTTTTTGAGCGCCACCAGCAAGCCTATTTCAACTCGCTGATGATGATCGACGCCGATGGCCGGGAGCTGGGGCTATACCGCAAATCTCACCTGCCGCAAGGCCCCGGCTACCAGGAAAAATATTATTTTTCACCGGGTGACACGGGATTCCAGGTGTGGGACACCCGCTATGGTCGCGTCGGGGCGGCCATTTGTTGGGACCAGTGGTTTCCCGAAGCCGCGCGCGTCATGGCGCTGATGGGCGCGGAAATTTTATGTTACCCCAGTGCCATTGGTTCGGAACCGCAAGACGCCAACTACGACAGCCACGCACACTGGCAGCGCGTCATGCAAGGCCATGCGGCGGCCAATATGCTGCCTGTGGTGGCCAGTAACCGCATTGGGGTGGAACAACTGGCGGGTAGTGAAATCAGTTTCTACGGCGGATCGTTCATCACCGATGAGACCGGCGCACTGCTGGCGCAAGCCACACGCGCGGAGCCGGGCATTATCACGGCCAGTTTTGATCTCACCGCACTGCGAGCACGGCGGGCAGCCTGGGGGTTATTTCGTGACCGGCGGCCAGATTTATACGGGCGCCTGCTCGCGAATTGAGCCTCTGAAACCCCTGATATTTTTGCGTTCCGGGGGCGATCAGCTTAT
>CAIPNE010000615.1 GCA_903866355.1 uncultured Gammaproteobacteria bacterium | reverse complement strand
TTCTTATCCAACCGTCGTGGCCAACGCCGAGGTCATCGGCAGAATGTTTCAGACGGCCACGGGAGAGGAATTTACCGGCACCCCCACCTACCTGATGTTCAATCCAAAGCGCCAACTCGTGGCGTTTAAATCTGGGGTGATCGCCGCCGACACCCTAGAGAATTACGTCAAGGGCCAACCGTGATGCCGGCGACCACGCGCTGCGCGCTAGCAGGACTGCAGTTCGACAACACCTTCACGCAGGCGCTGCCCGCGGATCCCATCGCCGAGAACTATCGCCGAGAAGTCACCGGCGCGGCTTATTCACGGGTGACACCCACCCCCGTGGCCGCGCCCCGCTTGGTGGCAGTCGCCGCCGAGGTGGCCGCCCTCCTAGACCTGACCCCAGCAGACTGCGCTAGCCCCGAGTTCTTGCAGGTGTTCGCGGGCAATGTGCTGCTGCCCGGCATGGATCCTTTCGCGATGTGCTACGGGGGGCACCAATTTGGGCATTGGGCTGGCCAATTGGGCGACGGCCGGGCCATTAATCTGGGCGAGACCCTAAACCAAGCGGGTGAGCGCTGGACGCTGCAACTCAAAGGTGCGGGTGCCACTCCCTACTCGCGTTCCGCCGATGGGCTGGCGGTGTTGCGCTCCTCAATACGCGAATTTTTATGCAGCGAGGCCATGCATCACTTAGGCGTGCCGACAACCCGTGCGTTGTGTCTGATTGGCACCGGGGAGCCCGTCGTGCGCGACATGTTCTACGACGGCCACGCGCGCGCAGAACCTGGCGCGGTGGTGTGCCGCGTGGCGCCCCACTTCACCCGCTTTGGCAATTTTCAATTGTTTGCCGCGCGCGGCGAAAACGAGCTGCTCCAAGCGCTGCTCGATCACACCCTGCGCACCGATTTTCCGCACCTAGGCCCGCCCTCGCCCGCGGTCTATCTGGAATGGCTGGCGGAAGTCGCTACGCGCACCGCACACCTCATCGCCCACTGGATGCGCGTTGGCTTTGTGCACGGGGTGATGAACACAGACAATCTTTCCGTGTTAGGGCTCACCATCGATTACGGCCCCTACGGGTGGTTAGAAAATTACGATCCCGACTGGACCCCCAACACCACCGACGCCCAACACAAACGCTATCGCTACGGACAGCAGCCCCAAATTGCGTGGTGGAATTTGGTCCAACTCGCCAATGCGCTCCACACCCTGGTGCCAGATGTGCCGGGGCTGGAAGCTGCATTGGCCGCCTATCCGCGCACCTTTGAGGCGACTAATCAGGCCATGCTCGCCGCGAAATTGGGGTTGGTGCAATTTGATCCCGCGCAAGATTCCGAACTGGTGGGAAATTTGTACCGGGTGTTGAGTCTCACCGAAACCGACATGACACTTTTTTACCGCGCGCTGGCCGAGGTGCCAAGCCAGGCGGCAATAAGCCCCGAGGCGCTCCTACAAATCGTGGCACCAGCGTGGTATCAACCCGCCAGCGTCACGCCCGCCATCCACACCGAAATCCTCGCGTGGCTAGCTGCTTGGCGGGCGCGGTTGGGTCAAGACCAAACCCCCGATGAAGCGCGTAGAGCACGCATGCAGGCGGTTAACCCGCTGTATGTGCTGCGCAACTACTTGGCGCAGGAAGCGATCGATTTGGCCGAGGCCGGTGATTATTCGCGGGTGGTGGAAACCCTAGAAGTGTTGCGGCGGCCCTATGAGGAACAACCCGGGCGCGCAGCCTACGCCGCTAAGCGCCCCGAGTGGGCGCGCCAGCGAGCCGGCTGTTCGATGTTGTCTTGCAGTTCTTGAACCGCACCCACCGCGGCGGGCCGTGCACCGGGCGTCAGGGTTTCTTTAAACCCAGACGCTCGTAATAGTGGGCCGGAATATTGGCCGGATCTTTGTAAATTTTTAGCACGCAGTAATCGCGGCCCAACTCGGCCGCGGGCTCGGTAATGACAAACGGATGGCCGTCACGTTCGGCGTCTAGCCGCTCCATGGCAATTTCGTGGGTGCAGTAAACGGGGATGTTGGGGCGGCCATAGGTCATGCGCTGGGGCTTGGCCACGGTTAAAAACGCATTGGCGCCAGCGTATTTGCCGGCGGCAATTTGGCGCCCTCCGCTGCCACAGGGCTGCATGCGAATTTCAATTTTCTCCTCGTCTTCGGTGATTTCCATCGGTTGCAGGTGCCCACGCAACCCGGCGACAAACATTTTGACTTTGCGGGCAAAATCGTCCGGCTCGGCGGC
>CAIPNE010000614.1 GCA_903866355.1 uncultured Gammaproteobacteria bacterium | reverse complement strand
CGGCAGCCACGGTGGTGGTGACCGCCGCAGCCCAGCGCGGATCGTCGTACCAACAATCGCCGAGCGCGAGGATGACCACCCATGGGTCGGGGAAAGCCGCGCGCAAGCTGGCGAGTCGCTGAGAGAGTGTCCAGGGATTCCCCACATCGCGCACCTGAGTACTGCCGGTGCAGAGCACTATGACGAGGTCTTGGCGCAGCAGTTGCGCCTGGATAATCTGGCAGTGGCGGTGCTGCAGCGGCGCAAAGCGGCCGATGCACACGGCCACTCGCGGGCCGGCGGCACGCATCAGGCGTCAGCGAGAAGCGCTAACGCGCTGGCATGGAGACTGGCATTGGCCGCTGCAATGACCCGCCCGCCGGCGCGCACCGGTGCCCCGCGCCAATCGCTGACCAGTCCTCCTGCGGCCTGAATAATGGGAATGAGTGGCGCGATGTCATAGAACCCCAAGCCGGCTTCGATAACCAAATCGATATGGCCAGCAGCCAACAAACAATAGGCGTAGCAGTCAATCCCAAAACGGGTCAGCCGGACGGCCGCCGACACGCGCTGGAAAGCGGCCCATTCGGCGCCACTGAACATTTCGGGAGTGGTTGCGAACAACGAGGCCTCAGCCAAGTTGGCGGTCGCCCGGGTGCGCAAATCGACGGTGTGGCCACCTCGCAATAAAGTTGCGCTGGCCCCGCCGCCGATAAAAATCTCGCCCACAAAGGGCTGGCTCATCATTCCGAGCACCGGCTGATTGTCCTCACACAGCCCCACCAGCGTGCCCCATGTCGGCGCGCCACTGATGAAAGCCCGGGTGCCATCGATAGGGTCAATCACCCAGCGATAAGCGCTAGTGCCGAGGTGTTCGCCAAATTCCTCGCCCAGAATGCTGTGATCGGGATAACGTGCCAAAATCGCCGCGCGCAGGGCTTGCTCGGCTTCGCGATCCGCCAGCGTGACCGGATCAAAGTGCTGCCCACCCTTGTTGATCACGCTCAGCGGTTGACGAAACCACGGCAACACGACCCGCCCTGCTAAGGCGGCCAACTCCGGCAGAAATAGCCGAAACTCTTGCTCCGAATGAGGGTCCATAATAATGCCGACTAGGGCCACAACGGCCGACTCGACATCATGACATCGGGCTTGCGCCGATTACAATGCAAGCACCGTGCAGCGTTTTTTTTTAAGCAGAGGTTTTTGACATGAACAGACTGGTGCTTTTTCTGGCGACCAACCTTGGGGTGGTCGCCGTGCTCTCGTTGGTACTCAACCTACTGGGCGTCAATCAGCAAGGCATGAGCTTGGCACCGTATTTGTTCATGACCGCCGCCATCGGCATGGGCGGGTCGTTCATTTCCTTGTTGATGTCGAAGTCGCTGGCGGTGCGTTCGGTCGGCGCGCAGATCATCACCGAACCACGTTCCGCCACGGAACGCTGGCTCCTTGAAACCGTGCGCCGCCAGAGCGAGCAAGCGGGTATCGGCATGCCCGAGGTGGCGGTGTTCGAGTCCCCCACGCCCAATGCGTTCGCCACCGGGTCTAATCGCGATCAGGCGCTCGTCGCGGTGAGTACCGGACTCCTCCAACAGATGAGCCAAGACGAAGCAGAAGCGGTGCTGGGCCACGAAGTCTCCCACGTTGCCAATGGCGACATGATCACCTTGGCGCTCATTCAGGGCGTGGTTAATACCTTCGTCATGGTGTTTGCCAACCTCATCGGTAGCGCGCTCGACCGCGGCAATCGTGAGGGTGGCGGACGCGGCATGGGCTACTATGTGGGCTATATGCTGGCCCAGTCGGTGTTGGGTGTTTTGGCGTCCGTGGTGGTCTGCTGGTTTAGTCGGCAGCGCGAATTTCGCGCCGATGCGGGCGGCGCCACGTTGGCCGGGCGGGGCAAAATGATTGCCGCCCTAGAGCGACTGCAGTCGGGTCAAACAGCGCAACTGCCGCGCGAAATAGCCGCGTTTGGCATCAGCGGGAATATTCTTGGGGGCTTGGGGCATTTGTTTGCCACCCATCCACCCCTGAGCGATCGCATCACGGCACTGCGCGCGACCGCCTGAGGATAGTCCTTAGCGGCTACTGTGCCGCCCGCTCGGCTTAAGCGCTCACGCACCTTACAATGCCGCCCCTGATTCACTAGGAAGCCCGCCGCGCTCATGCTGAAATTTTTTGCCGCCTGCTACGACCGTTTTGTGCTGGGTTATCCACGCGTGGCACTCGCCATCTTGTTGTTAGCCCTCGCGGGGACGATGTTGGGAATTCCCAACTTCCGCATCGATGCCTCGGCGGATTCCCTGCTGCTCGATAACGACCAAGACCTGCAGCGTTATCGCGACCTGACCAAGCATTACGCCACCAGCGATTTTCTGTTCATTACGGTAACCCCGCCCGAATCGCTGTTTGAACCCGCGTCGCAGCAGCTCATTGCCGCGCTGCGTGCAGATTTAAAAGCGCTGCCTGAAGTGGCTTCGGTGATGACCATCCTGGACGTGCCACTGGTCAAAAATACCGACCTGCGACTCTCCGAAGCGGTGGTTAAATATCGGACGCTGGAGTCGCCGGGCGTGGATCTGGCGAAAGCCCGCAATGAACTCCTGACCAGCCCGCTGTATCGCAAGACGGTCATCAGCGAGGATGGCAAAACCACCGCCATCCGCGTGATGTTGAAAGACCACACGGCGTTCGACGCGCTGCAAACCGAACGCGGCGATTTGGTGTACCTGCGCGCCACCTCGGGGCTGTCCCCCACGGAGACCGCCCGACTCGCCGCCATCGAGCCGGTTTACGCGGCCGGCAAGCGGGCGCTAGAAGAGGACAACCGTGCTGCCATCATCCGCCTGCGTGAGGTGCTCGAAAAATATCCCGATACCGCTCACCTCCACCTGGGTGGGCTATCGATGATTACCAACGACCTCATCAGCTACGTGCGTAGCGACATCTCCGTGTTTGGCTTCGGCGCGCTAGCGCTCGCCGTGGTAATGCTCGGCTATCTATTTCGGGAAGTGCGCTGGGTCATGATTCCGCTCGTGACTTGCGTGTATTGCACGGTGGCCATTTTAGGGCTGTTGGGGCTGGTGGGCTGGGAATTGACCGTCATTTCTTCCAACTTCATTGCACTCACCCTCATTCTGACCATCTCGGTCAGCATCCATCTCATCGTGCACTACATGGAACTCTACCGTGAGCATCCTGAGTTTACCCAGGCTGAACTGGTCCACAGTATGGCGCATGACATGGCCCCGCCCTGCTTCTATACCAGCCTCACCTCGATCGTGGGCTTTGCCTCGTTAATTACCAGTGACATCAAGCCCATTATTGATTTTGGGTGGATGATGAGCCTGAGTCTGGTGGTGGTTTTCGTGGCCTTATTCACCCTCATTCCTTGCATGATGACGCTGATGCAAAAGCGTCCTCTCAAGGTGCAAGAAGAAGGCAATGCCGGCTTTACGCTGGTCTTGGCGCGCTTCACTGACCGCCATGGCACGTTCGTGCTGGGCGCCACCGCGCTGATTACCGTGTTGGGGGTGTGGGGCATCGCCAAGCTGGAAGTGGAAAACAGCTTCATTAATTATTTCAAAAAGAGCACCGAGATTT
>CAIPNE010000613.1 GCA_903866355.1 uncultured Gammaproteobacteria bacterium | reverse complement strand
TTCGCCGGTACCCGGCACTTCTAACTGCACAAACTGACCCGGTAGAAAATCGAGCCACTCACCTTGCGCCAGTTCCAGCTTGAGTCGCACGGTGTCCGGGGCGATGTACTCCACTGCGTCCACAAAAACCCGGACCTGCTGCGTGGCCTGGTGGCCAGCTTGGCTGTCGTAGGCGAGATCGAAGCTGCACTCGGTTTGGGCTTCTGTGAGACACAGTAGACGTTCACCCGCGTCAGCCTCGTGCCGTAGCAACACCGACGCCTGACCGGCGCGCATCGCCGCTTGACCCGTGCGCAAGTGCGCGTGACAGGTCGTGCAAGTGCCGCTGCGGCATTGCCAGAGCAGGGGTGCTTGCTGCGCGATTGCCGCCTCCAAAATGGTCTGGCCAGCACCGACCTGCAGCACGTGCTCTACGCCGTCGCGAAAACGCAGCGTGACACGCTGACTGCTAGCGAGGCTCATTTGGGTGGTCATCAATCCTGAATTTTTTCGACGAAATAACCGGGTTTACGGCCCTGTGCTAGTCGGCGCAGGCGAATGCTGGAAGTTTTGGTCGCGCCTTCCACGCCCTTGCCGGGTTTGGCGATGCCGCGGTTATAGCGCGATGCCACTTTGCGCCAAGTGATGGGCGAGACGTCGGTGGCGACCAGTTGTTCGTTGTCCCAGCCGGTGCCGTCGGCATAAAACTCCTGCATGGCTTCGCGCGCGTACAGATCGCAATCATTGAAGCCGTGCAGGCACAGTGGTTTGTAGACACGCTCAAAGCGGTAGCTGAATTTCTCGCGCTCCGCAGGCGTTGGGCAGACTTTCACGAGCACTTCCCAGTACTCGTAGGTGTCGTCTGTGATCGGGACATACCATTCGTACTGAACGATGTGTTCCTCGGGCCAGTTTTCCACCATCAGCACGCCCGGCAACACGCAGGAGGTACGGTAGAAACGGCCGTTGAGGCCTTCCACTTTCACATCCAGTTCTTTGTTTTCCAAAATCGCCTCCCAGCGATCAGAAAACAACCACTGCATTAGCCCTTTGGGGCCATCCTCGTCCTCGATGAGGGTGATGCAATCATCGCTCACCGGCCGGATGCCCAGCGGTAATACCCAGTTCATTGCCTGCACGATGGTGTTGTCTTTGTGGACCAGAATATGTGCGTTGTCGAAACCATTCTCGCAGGCGATGCGCCAGTTAGATTCACCGGTGCGGTGGATGCCCAGACACACCGCATTGGGATCCTGGAGGCTGGGCGCCGCGGGCCACAAGGGATGCGGGAAGCGTTCGCTATTGGCGGGGAAGCGCACGGGTAGATCGTGCGCCAGTGGTGGCACGTCTTCATCCGGGTACGCATCTTCGCGCACGAACACAAACACCATGCCCGCAATTTCTTCTACTGGGTAGGTGGTCAGCCCGGTCGTGCCGATGAGTTTGTCGTCCGGATTGCCAACGATGGTCGTGAGGGCGCCACTGGCCAAATCGTAAGTGAAACCGTGATACCAACAAGTGATGGTTTTATCGTTGAAGCACATCGGCTTTGCCGACAAGCGCACCCCGCGATGGACGCACTGATCTTTCAGCGCCATGACTTTGCCGTTCACGCGACGGAGCACGATTTGGATACCGCAGATCTGGATTCCCTCAACGTGGCCCTCGGGAATCTCCTCACTAAATAGCGCCGGGTACCAATGGTTGATGAACCCCCAAGCGGCATCCTTGTAAGGCTGGTATTGGCTTTGCGTCGAGGCGTCGTTGGTGCGCTGTTCGCTTGGCATATTCAAGCGCCGGGTACCTTGCTGGCGGCGCACGGGCGGGCTGGCATTCATAGGGTGTCTCCGAGGTGAACAGGTGAAAGATCAGGACCGCATGAAATCTCCCACTGCGGCATCGTGTTCGGCTGGGCGCTCCCACTGTGGCCAATGCGCACAGCCCTCCATGATGTGCAGTCGTGCGTGCGGAATCAGTTCCATCAAGCGGTGCGCGGCGTCAGTACCATGGATGGGATTACGGTCGGTCCACAACACCAAAGCGGGACAGCGGATGGTGGCGATTTGGGACTCGGTAAAATAAAACTGCGTGATATTGTCGGCGAATAGGCGTTGGTAATATTCCACCAGTGCGGTGCGGGTGGCCGGAATCGACCACAGCGCCAAGCGCAAATCGACTAATTCTTCGGTCACGCCGCCCAATGGCATCAACCAATCGAGGCGCTTGCGCAATAATTCACGAGTGGGATTGAGCAGCGCATTCATGGAGGTGTCGAGCAGCGCTTTTAAATCACTGGCCCCTTCGTGAACTTTGCTGGGGTCGAGCGTCATGCCCCAAGCTGTGTTGAGGACCACCTTGGAGGTGCGATCGGGATGATTGACCGCCATATCGAACGCGATCCAACCGCCCAGTGATTCCCCTTCTACGGCCGCTTTTTCGATGCCCAGATGGTCCATCAGGTTGAGCAGCTGATCGGTAAATTGGCTCAGCCAATGCGTGCGTGTCGTGGGGCCGTGGTCGGAGTAGGGCGGGCATGAGGACATGCCGTGCCAGATAAAATCGATGGCGTGCGGCTGGCAATTTTTCGCCAGCGTAAGGAGATTGCGTGAATAGGTTTCCGCGTGCCCACCCCCCCCATGCAGCATGAACAAATGCTCGCCCGCACCTGCAGCAGAAATGCACCGGGTTCGATATTTCCCGGTATCGATAAAACGGGTTTCGGTGCCCAATAAATCTACGTGTATCGAATTCGCCACGGCCTTCCTCCTAGGTACTAAGGGGTGCGGGTGTCTCCTTGCCGGCACTTGATGACGGGGATTTTTTTGCGCAATCCCTAGGTTGGTTTTATAGCGCCCCGGAAACTACTTGGCTAGTCACCTCCCACTAACCAGCCGATGAGCCGTTGCTGCACCGTCCGACCCAAGTCGCACCCAGCGACCGCTATCGAAGCGCAACACGGCGCGACACCGCGCCGCAGCACCGGTTAGGATGACTCTCTAGCCACTAAATGCTGCCCCAAGGCGATGCAAAAAACCGATTCTCGCGCGGGCTCTACCACCTGGGTTGCGCAGAGCGCCACGCTTGCACTTAGCCACGAAGAAATGCTGGGCCGCGCGGCCGATCGCTCGGGGCAAGAATCTGGCCGTGCCGGCGCCACCAGCCAGTGAGCGCAAACCTTTGAGGACCGGTCGTGCGTCGTGATTAAAAATCTCCTGTTAGTGGCCTTAGGCGCCGTGCCCGGTGCTTGGTTGCGCTTTCGGCTCGTGAACTATTTTGAACCCATGCTGCCCCGCAAACACTGGAGCACCTTGGGGGTGAACGTAGGGGCCAGTTTTGCGTTGGGCCTATTGGTGGGTTTGGCCCCAGGCGGCAGTCCGGGCGCTGCCCAAATGCTGCTGCTACTGGGTACTGGTTTTTTGGGCAGCCTGAGTACGTTTTCCACTTTTATAGCGGAAATTTTTCTGCTGCTGCAAGCCGATGAACCGCGTGAAGCGGCCCTGTTGTGCGCGGCCAGCGTGGTGTTGGGCTTGTCGGCGGTTGCCGCCGGATTGGCTTTGGGGGCGGCACTGTGAAGCGTGCGGCGCTCAAGTTTGAACTGACGGAACTGGCCTTGGTGGCGGTGGGGGCCATCCCCGGCGCGCTGCTGCGCTGGCATTTGGACGGCCTGACGCAGGGGTTGGTTGGCGCGCAAACCTCCGTTGTTTTGCGCAGCGTGCTGCACGCCGATTTTGCGGCCAATTTGCTGGGTTGTTTCTGCTTAGGCCTCCTAATCGCCGATAGCAGGCCCCCACGACTCGCTCGTCCACGCCTGTACTTGCTGGCTGGCGTGGGTTTTTGCGGTTCACTGACGACCTTCAGTACCTGGATGTTGATAACGTGCCAAGCCCTGCTCCAAGGTCAACTACGCCTCGCTGGCAGCGTGCTGGGTGTGAGCTTGTTGGGCGGTTTGGCGGCGCTGGCGGCGGGCTTTTTTATGCGACGGCGGGGGTGCTAATCCGGGGCGTTAGGCGGCGTAGTAACCAGATGATGCGTTCGAAAGTGAGGGTCGCAGACAACGCGGATTCGCGCCCGGCCACGCTGCTCTCGCCGCCCAATAGGTCTTCGCGGACCCGTTCCATCAAGGCACTGCGTTCGTGCGTGAGCAGGTTCAGTGTCTGGCCGGCGTCTGGGTCGCCCGCGGCGGTATCTGCGGCGACCATCAAAATGGCGTGCAGGCCGGTAATCAGGTAGCCGGTAAAAACGGGTCTTTCGCTGTTGGGCACCAGCAGGAGTTCCGCCGCAAACTGCTGCAGCGCGCTCTGTAGCGGCTGGAGTATCTCGAGTTGGGTGCGCGCCATAAAGATTTCCTCGGCGTCGGTTAGCCCCGGGTTGAGACGCAGCGTGGCGCGCAAAAAGCGATCGATATCCGCTGCGATGGCCACGCTGGCCGTGGCGCGCAGGGTGGCGGGGATTGCGGTCGGTGAGCGCTCGTCCGGCGGCAGGAGATCGTCCAGGAAATCGGGTAGAAACCCCACCAAGCGCCGCTGCTCTAGGGCCACTAGCGCCAGCGCAGTGGACGGGTCGGTGGCGGCGTCGTCAAACAAAAAATGCGGCTTCATCAGCCTCTCCAACACACTGGGTGGCGCCACGCGGCTCGCGAAGGCCAGTAGCCGGCTGGCGCAGACACTGCTGATTAACACCAGCAGCAGTTGGAAGATCAAATAAGCCATTGCACATTGCCCGGCGGGTGACCCAGCTAGCGTGCGCAGCAGCGCCAAAATGAGCGGGACGCCGGTGGCTTTTTCAAGCAAAAACGCCAGCAGTAATGTCAGCGCCGTCAGGGTGCGCAAGGCTGCTTGGCACAAGGATAGCTGGCGCGAGACGCCCTCCATGCCCGAGGCCAGCAGTAACACGGCAAAACCCGAGCCGACGCTGGCGCCGTAAATCAAGATCACGGTTTGGTCGAGGCTGATCAATTTTTCGACCACCAGCGGCAGCGCCAGCACCGTGACGATGGAGGAAGACTGCACTGCCACCGCAATCACAAACCCCGCCAGCAGCGCGATGGCTACTCCCGAGCCGGTGAATTCCACGAACTCGCGCATCCAAGGCTCGGGGCCAAGTGCCGCCACGCTGCTCTTGAGCAGGATCAAACCGAACAACAACAGGCCCAGACCCAACAGCGTCAGGACCACGTGGTGGTATTTTTTGGATTGTTCAAAGCCGAGGAAAAAGCCCAGTCCGGCAAGTCCCAACAGCGCGAGCACCAGCGAATGAATGTTGATGGCGGTTAGCAGTACCAGGGCCGAGGTGCCCACATTGGCCCACGCCAGCATCGGCAAAGCGCGTTCAATGGTCAGCGCGCCGGCGAGGACGAGGCCGGAGGACATCAGCGTGACGGCGCTGGTTGACTGGGTCAGCGCACCAAAGACTAGTCCCCCCAGTTGGCGCAGGTGCGTTGACAGCATCCGCAGACCCACGAAAAAGAGGCCCAAGCCGGCCCACGCAGTCACCCCCACACCGCCGCCATTCATGGTCTGAGCGCGGGATGTTTTAGCTGCACAACTCGCGCGCGGG
>CAIPNE010000612.1 GCA_903866355.1 uncultured Gammaproteobacteria bacterium | reverse complement strand
GCAAATCGGGCCGTAGCGAAGTGGGTGGAATGCCGTCCGCGCGAAAGTTCGGCCAAGAGTGCAATCGTGACCTGAAAGAGCCGCCAAGATTTTCGTGTCGGTTGGAGCTCAGACTCGTGAAATCTCCTGTTTCTAAAACGCCCCCGTGGTCGGGATTAACACCCTACGAGATTAAGCCGCGCAGATTTTCGCTGTCCCGATAACGGTCCCTTTTGGGACGCGCTTACCCAAATGTTTAAGATCAGCCACGGCCTAGCAGGGCCGTTGGCTTTAGCGACTGTTAGTCTCTGCGTTCATTATTTCCAAGAAGGGCATCGAGCACCACCCGCAACTGCCCGACGAGCGTTCGCCGCAAATCGCATCGACGGTCTCAATCTGTCGCAGCCTAAATCTGTCAAGAAGTCACATCAGTCCCCGTCTCGCGGTTCATCTTTAGCGCCCTTTTCCCTGACTAGGCGCGAGCGCGTCGGCCGGCGAATTGAACGGAGTCAAAGCGGCCTGGAGTTTCAAAAATTGGCTGCGCCTAGTGGCGTCGGCCGTTTGTCGGAGACCAAGCGTGACCAGTGTGCCGGCCTCGGCGTAGAGGCCGATTCGCGCCTTTAAAGTAGCGGTCATGTAAATAAGCTCGGTTTCTGTCGGATAAAGTTTCAACCCCTCATCGAGCACGGCGAGGTGCTCTGCTTGCGGATTGACTACGCTCTTCTCCCAAGCGCGCGCGATGGTGACATAGAGCTCCGGGATTTCCGATGGGTGGTCTCGCGCAGCAAACAGCGGGGTGAGGACGGCCACCACTTGGGCTGCGCCAAGACAGGGTGTGGATGCTTCGGGACCGAGTGCCTCGACCAATCGGAGCTTGGCGAGTTCGACGAGGGCTCGAGAGTGCGAGGTCTTCCCGCTGGCGGCCAACTCCAGAAATTTCTTTGCGGTCGCAGTCTCGTTTGCACGCAGCTCCAAAAGTCCTATCGAAGCCAGCAAGTCGGGCTCACGCGCTCCGCGACGGTAAGCCGCGGCCATGGTCGCCCGAGCGTGATCGAACTTCCCTCCGGCCAGCAGTGCCTCGCCTTTGATTCGCATCGCTTCGGACTCGGTCGCATCGCGCAGCTCAAACGAGCTTGGCAGCGGCAGTTTGTAGCCTTTCTCCGCCTCTACGCCGGCGATGCGATGACTCGTGAGTTCGGCGTAGCTCAGCAGTGTCATCACTATTTCATCATAGCTCTGTTGAAAAGTCCGCTTGAACAGGTCTTCGGAGAGCGGCTGTTTGGCGAGGCGGGCCAGGAACGTGACGAAAGCCTTTTGATGCCGCCCTCCCTCGCCGTATAGCCCCCAGTGCACAAAGGCGTAAGACTGTTTGCTCCACATGTTGCCGGTCGCGTTCTCCGCTTCGTAAGAGTCATGACTCATTTCCAGCAGAGTTTTCATCGGCACTAGGCGGCGTCCTCTTAAAACGGCATTAAAATCCAGATCTTGCACAACCACCACGGCGCCGTCGGCCTCCAAGATCTCATTCGGATTCTGCAACGCTCCCACCGTGACATCCCTATCCGTGATGCGAATCGACATCAAAAGCTGTGCGAGACCTTCCTCGAACCAAGCCGGCGCGCGCGGTTTCGTCGAGGCAAGGAGGAAGCGGACGTAAGCCCGATACAATTGCCGATAACGATCACCCGCTGCGCGCATGCTCCTGCCTCTGCTCTCGTTGAAGGTGATTGCCTCGTCGTCAACGGTATCGCCACCGCTCAGAAGGGGCGTCGCGAGATCGAGAACTATGGCTGAACGGTCCGGATCGCGCAGAGTCATGGCGATCAAAGCCGGTGGTCGCCCCTCCCGGGTCGGTGGCGCGAAAGTCTGAAACTCTCCGCCGCGGCCGCAGATAATTAACATGCTCGGCCGGGCACTGGCGCGCTGCACATCGGGCCAAACGAGAGCGAGCGCCTGGCAAAAGCGCTCAAATTCGCGCACGAGATGCCGCGTGGTCCTTTCAGACGCACTGGAGATGATCTCCAGCCCACCGATGCGCGTGTAGAGCCATTTCTCCGGAGGAGGTAATTCGTGCGAATCGACCACGATATAAGCCGGCAATGTTACCGGATCACGACCTCCCGGCTGAGCCGTGAGCCCACGGATGCCAAAGAAAAGCAACAGCACAGTCCATAGCGTGCATAACCCGGCGCGTGAGCACTGGCGGGCCGAAGGGAAAGCCATGGAGGAATCCGAATCGTTTCATTCATTTTCGACCAGCTCATTTCTGACGATAGGCTCTGCTAGCCAGTCGGGTCTAGCGGACGGACGTGTCCGACGACTCGAAAGGGTCAGGCGGATTGGGCCGTGTGTTAACAAGTGCCGGGGTGAGCGGGGTTCGCCCCGTTGAAATCGATCCGCCGATAGAAGGAGTTGTGACGCCACACTGTCTTCGTCACGCATACGCCACTCACTCCCGCAAACCCATCGACGCTTTGCGCCAGCTGCTCGGTCACTCCTCGATTGAAACTACAGCTGGATATCGGCACCCATTGCTTGGACAGGCGTCCAATCCGCTCGACGAATTCCTGAATTGAACCGCGGCGGCGGCTCAACCAACCGAGCGTTGCAAAATCGAAGGTTATGGAAACGTCGGCCCAAAGCTGTCGGAATGGACTGATTGACGTAAAGACCTGCCAGATTGGGGTAATGATTACGTCAGTGCCCACCCAGTAGCGTGTCTGTTTAACCCAGTAGTGCCTGCGTTTAACTTAGTATTGCCCGCATTTAACCCAGTACCGCCTAAGTTTAACTAAGTTAGACGCATCCTTAACTTAGTTTATCGGATGCTTATTTTAGTTACATTTAAACCCAAATTATAAACGCCGATGCTTAACTTGGTTTTAGCTGGAACCAACCTAGTTAATGTGTCATAAATCTATGACTTAATGACTTTTAACTTAGTTTAATTTAAGGCCTTTTACTTGCTTTGGGTGAAAAATGATCCCAAGAAGAAGTCCGGCACGATCCTCGGCTCTGTTGTCGGGGATTTTTTGAAACTTAACGTTCCATTCCGGCCTCCGCGCGTGTCACGGGAGCGCCGCACCTCACTCCCGACCTCTGCGCGCATGATTCCTTACCTAAAACCCCCTCTCGTCCTCCGGGCGGCGGATGACATTTTGAAAGTGTGGCAGGCGAATCCGGATTTCAGGTTAAAGGACCTGACGTTGGCGCAACTGGAGCAAGAGGAGCGGCGATTGGCGGAGGTGTTGCGGAAGGTCGAGGAGCATGAGCTGTCCTTGGTGGCGTTGTTCAACGAACGGGCGGATCTGG
>CAIPNE010000611.1 GCA_903866355.1 uncultured Gammaproteobacteria bacterium | reverse complement strand
TGACCCCGGCCTTCAACCGCTACATCGGCATCGACTATTCCGGTGCCCAGACGCCCGATGCGAGCCTGAAGGGGTTGCGGGTCTATTGCGCCGATGGCGCTGCGCCAGCCCAAGAAGTGGCGCCGCCACCGAGCCCGCGCAAGTACTGGACGCGACGCGGCATTGCCGAGTGGCTCGGCGAGCGCCTGGCCGAGGATGTCCCGACGATCGTCGGCATCGATCACGGGTTTTCGTTTCCGCTGCGCTATTTCGAAGTGCATCACTTGGAGCCGGATTGGCCCACGTTTCTGGAGGACTTTCAGCGCCACTGGCCCACGGATACCGAGCACACCTATGTGGATTTCGTGCGTGATGGCCTGGTTGGCGATGGTGCCGCGCGCACCGGCAACACCCGCTGGCGCCGGATGACCGAACATCGTGCCGGTTCGGCCAAGTCGGTGTTCCATTTCGACGTCCAGGGCTCGGTGGCCAAGTCGACCCATGCCGGCATTCCCTGGCTGCTGTATCTGCGCAAGCGACTCGGCGACCGCCTGCATTTCTGGCCGTTCGATGGTTGGTCAGTCCCCTCGGGAAAGTCTGCCATCGCCGAGGTATACCCCGCGCTGTGGAAGCACGCTTTCCCAACCGATGACCGCACGCCCGATCAGCATGATGCGTTTGTGGTGGCGTCTTGGCTGTGTGCAGCCGACCGGTCTGGCCAACTCGAGCAGTTTCTGCAACCGACCCTGACGCGGCCAGAGCACATGGTGGCCGAGGTGGAAGGCTGGATTTTGGGCGTCGGGGGATCCAAGCCGGCGCTAATCTCGACAGCTACCCGCCGAGATACACCGCTGTGATCGGTGCCCTCGCAGGCCCCGGCGCGGCGCTGATCAAAACCAGCGGGGGAGCTCGGTGCTGGTTACCCTTCATTCGCGACACTGTGTGCGCCGGATCGAAAATCGGCTACCCATCTTGCGGGTGCCGTTAGTCACGTGCGCGGCGAATGACGATGCCACTGCTCTGCGCGGGGTCAGGTTTTGCCTACGTCTCAACCAAGAGATCAACAGTCACCGCCGCTGGTAAGGGCCAACAGTGGCGCTTGCCGCCACGGCGAGATTCGCTGCCTTTAAAAGTGGGGCCGCTTGGGCTTGGGTTAAGCCGGCCAGCCGATCGTGCCGTGATCGGTGGCCAGCGCCGCGCAGAAAAATGGTGGGTCAGCGTTGGCGCCTAGGCGACCCGCAGATTTAAGGTAGGCGCTGCACCAAACGCCGGCACTCGCCATTTTTTGAGCTCCGGCAACACGTTTTCCGCGAAGCACTTCATGCTGCGTTCGGCGTCCGCATAGGGCATGCCGGCGAAACTAAAGTTGCCGCTGATGGCGTTCATGCCGAGGATTTCCCGCATGTACTCAATTTTTTCTAGCACCTGTTTGGGCGTGCCCCAGGGCATGAGATTGGCGAAGTCGGCGGCCGCGCTGTCTTGGCCGTGGCGCCCGATGTATTTGCTGACGTTGCGATAGAACTCGTAACCCTTTTCGGTGCCGAAATTACTGCCCGCCATTTCGTAATGCTTCATCGCAGAGTGGTAGTAATCGCCGATCCACTTGCGCGCCATTTCTTCGGCGCGCACCGGATCTTTATCGACATAGTAGAAGCCACCGCAGAACGGCGGCGGTGGCTCGCAGTCGTTTTCTTTGATGAACACATCACGGTAGATGGCGAGGTCTTGTTTCACCACATCCCAAGGTTTTTGCGGGATCACCAACAGACCCACGCCGAGCTTCGCCATGATGGGCATGGATT
Source organism: uncultured Gammaproteobacteria bacterium (assembly GCA_903866355.1). Taxonomy (GTDB): domain Bacteria; phylum Pseudomonadota; class Gammaproteobacteria. The sequence continues at coordinate 4,576 of CAIPNE010000611.1, read as the reverse complement.
CTGGCGACACGGCGGCCGCGTAGGTGCGACCCTTGAACGATTTCAGCGGTAGTGGTCGGATGTCACGGCGTGGCTGGTTGGTGGTCGCGCCGCCCTCCATGTAGCCGCGTTCCAGCCCCTCGATCAGCATTTCTGCATACTCGACGAACCGTTCGCGCCCCTCACCCTGCGGGATGCGGAAGCCGTCGTATTCAACCCGCGCAAGGCCGCGGCCGAGGCCGAGCACCATGCGCCCGTTAGAGAGATGATCGAGCATCGAAATTTGCTCAGCCACGCGCATGGGGTCATGCCACGGCAGCACGATGACGCTGGTGCCGAGCAGGGCTTTTTTCGTGCGACCCGCCATGTAAGTCAGAAACTGCACCGGGTCTGGGCACATGGTGTAGTCGGTGAAGTGGTGTTCGATCGCCCAAATGGAATCGAAGCCCAGTGGCTCGGCCATGTCGGCAAGGCGAACTTCCTCGCGATACACCTCTGCGTCGGACAACTGATTGCCGGGGTTTTGGAAAATCGGGGACATTCCAACGTGCATGGTGCGACTCCTTTTAAGGGGTGATGGCGGGATTGTTGAGAACGCTGCTGTGGGCCGCGGTTGGCGCGAATACGCGCTCCATTTCGCGCCGGATGCGGACGCTTTCCTGCTCGAGATTAAGGTCGACGTCTGCCCAGCGCACGGGCTGGCCTTTGCGGATCGGCTGCGTGATGCGGCAATGATGGGCGAGCCCGATGGGCAGGCCGTCGGCGGCCAGCGAATCGGCCGAGGTCATGAGTTTCCCCCACACGCAGAAGCCGCCTTCGCCATCGAGTGTTTCGCCGGCGGCGAGATCGCGCTTCGCGGTCGCGACGACATCGCCGTGCCATGCACGTGGTGCACCCGTGGCTTCCCCACGCAACGCAACACTGGCGACCGAGATGCCCAGTTCGAGGCCAATGAGATGGAACGGCTTGTACATCGACGCATAGCGACCAGACGCATCTGTGCACAGGCCATATTCTGCAAAGCAGCGCGCGACGTAATCGTCTGGTGCTTCGAACACGACATAGACACCCCAGCGCAGATCGCGCGGCAGCCGTTCACCGTCGCGCGACAGGCTGGAAATGACTTCAACCATGCCCTTGTCATCGAGTACCCCGCCAGCGGCGCGGGGCCGCAAAATGGTCGGTAGTTCATCGACGCTACAGGCCGGGAACGCCAGCCCTCCGCGCGGTGGGCGTAAGCCGGTCGCGTTCGCGACGGCGGCCATTTCGATGCCGGATTTAGTGCCGTCGAGGAAGGAGTTGAACATCTGCGCATTCAAGCCGCCAACGCGCGCCTGATCCGGTGTGAGCCCGTAATGCGACCACACGGTGTCTGGTGTGGAGTCGTGATAGACGGGCAAGTACTTGGTGCCCTTGCCGGCTGCGACCACCTCGAAACCACTGGCGCGTGCCCAGTCGACCATCTCGCAGATCAACGCCGGCTGATCGCCGTACGCCAGCGAATACACCACCCCTGCGCTGCGCGCCTTCGCCGCGAGCAACGGGCCGGCCAGCGCGTCGGCTTCTACGTTGACCATGACGATATGCCGGCCGTGCTCAAAGCAGAGCAGGCAATGGCGAATCCCGGCGGCGGGGCTGCCGGTCGCATCGATGATGACCTCGATGCCGTCGGCGGCGATCAGTGCGGCGGCATCGTCGGTGATCCAGGTCGTGCCTTGGCGCAACGCGTCCACGGCGGTGCGCGCAGTGGTGCGCTCGGCGGGCCAGCCGACCTGCGTGGTGGCAGCCTGTGCGCGTGCCGGGGACAGATCCGCGATACCCATAATGTGTATGCCCGGAGTGCGCGCAGCCTGCGCCAGAAACATCGAGCCAAACTTACCGGCGCCGATCAGTCCCACGCGAATCGGACGGCCGGCGCTGGCGCGATCCAGCAGCAATTGATGCAGATTCATGGTGATTCAGGCCGCCTGTTCTTGGGCAAGGTCGCGTAGACAATTGTCATCTAGCGTTTGAATGGGTGTGAAGTCGCGATGCGCAATCCACTCGGCGCGCTGGAAGCGTTGGATATGGTTATCCACATGGCAGAGGCTGAGATAAACGATGGTGCGGTCGAACGGCGACATGTTGGAGGGGCTGCCGTGTACGAGGTTGCTGTGGAACAACATCACCGAGCCGGGTTTGCCCTTTGGCGCGATGAGGCCGCCCTCGCGCACGAGTTGGGTAATGGCCTCGTTGCTGATCGTCCATAACGGATAGCTGGTGGTGCTCAGATCGTGTCCAGCCTCCAGCGTGCCTTGGTGATGGCTGCGGGGGATGAACATCAATGCACCGTTGAACTCGGTGACCTCGTCGAGGAACAAGGCGATGTTCATCGCGCGCGGTGTCGGCATGAGGTCGTCGCGTGCCCAAGTACCGTAATCTTGGTGCCACTGCCAGACATCACCGTTGAACGCCGCTTTGGCGTTAATTTTGAACTGGTGCATGTACACCGGGCCGTCTAGCAGCTGCATCACCGGCGTTATCAAGCGGGGATGCGCGCCCAGTCGACGATAAGCTTCGTTGTAGTGATGCGCGGCGAACGCCGTGCGTGCGGTTTTTTCGTCCCTTTCCCGCACGACTTCCTCGCGTTGCATCCCGAAAATTTGGTGGGCTTCTCGCCGCAGCAGATCGGTTTCGGTCGCATCTAGAATGTCGGGCAGGAATATATAACCCTGCTCGTGGAAGTGTTCAATTTGTGAGGCAGACAGTTCCATGGATTCCTCCCGTGGCGGATTGGGTTGTCACGCGCAGGTGAGTGTCGCGCGACTGGCGTAAACAGGGGCTAGACCGCTCGCGCGGTGGTCTCGGAGACCCCCGCTAGCTCGTGGGGAGCATACAACGGATCACGCAGTTCGCCCACGCGCCGCGCCGTGCTCGGCGAAGACTCAGCGCAAATTGGCGACGCCTTGGCTGCCGCCACCGCGGGGGCTTTGGGGTCGGTGCTGGCGGGTTCTTCTGAGCCCTTAACAGGGCGGCGTTGCGGCCATCTTTGTCACGGAAATTGCGCCACCCACGCCCCAGCTAGGCACGTGAAATACCACCTGATGCTGCCAGCCGCACCCACTGCGCGCCGGCCTTGTGGTCCGAGCCAAAACCAGCCTGCCGCACAGCTTCCAATAGGTTGATCACCGTGACCCTTAGACCACTGCGCAGATGTTTGCCGAGCCTGCTGGACAAGCATAATCGCTTATGGTAACTGACGATCGCGAGACGACCGCGCCGCAAAAATTAAAGAGCAGCGAAAAACTTTCTCGGTAGACAGATGGCGAGGAAGGATGGGCAGAAATCTAAGTAGACTCCTGCCAAAGAAATCGGTGCAAGAGATAGTGAGAAAAAGAGGGTTTACGATGAAAAAGACAGCGTTAGTTATTTCGGCCGTGGCATTTTGTTTTATTCAGCCAGCGATGGCGCAGGCAGTGGGTCAAGCGCCGGCAACCCCCGCAGTACAAGCGGCGGCGCCAACGGTGGGTTTGAAAATCGCGGATGCGCTTTTTGTCAGACCGCCCAGCGTGGTCGGGGCTGCCGCGTCCACCGCGGCCTATGTTTTGCTCGCGCTGCCGGCCCATATCATGGGGTATTCGGATGCTCTCGCAGATTGTCTGGTGGTCGCGCCGTGGCATTTTGTTAATGGCCGGGAGCTCGGTCAGTTTAACGACTTGTCGGCGCTGCCCCCGCCGAGCCCGAAACCGTAATCGCCTGCGTTCGCGCAGCTTGCAACCAGCATGGGCTAACAAGCTGCTAGGGGTTTTTAAGGCCATTGGCGCCGATGCCTTTTTTGCGCAGACGAGGCCTGCCATGACGCGGCTACGCTGTCTCCTTCTCGGGAGAAGGCAGCGCAAGGCGCGCCACCTCGTGCTAGTGGCTGCCTAGTCACGTGCCGCGCGAGGCGGTTTACTGGGAATCTTCCCGATGATCATTGCTAACAACAATCCTCACCTTCACTCGTTTGAGCAAATTCGTGGCGTTGTTGCGTCAGCGGAGAACCTCGAAAAAACAAAAGACTCCTTGTACGTGGCGACGCAGCTGACGCTCCATGGCGTTTTGGACAAGGCACGAGAGTTCATTGAGACGGCCAGCAAGAATACTCAAAATCAGGGCGCTCTGACCTACCTGACGCGACTCGAGAAAATTCGCGCCAATTTGGGCGCTCAGGATTGCTGGCACAGCCTCCAGCAGAAGGGGCATATTCTTAGGCACCTTTTAGGGGTTGATTCGATATACCTGCCGCACTCCGAAAGCAAACATCTGATCATCGTATTTTCGACTGCCTATAATAATTTTGGAATTTCCTTTCCGTTGCTCCATTTAACCTTGGGGAAGGCCGCTGCATCGGTCTTGTATGTTAAAAACCCGGGCCAAGGGCTGTACTGCACCGGCTCGCCCACTATGGGGGGAAGTATCGACGAGCTGGGGCGATTCCTCCAAAAATTTTCCGCCGAAAATGGCTTTTCAAAAGTCAGTGTTTTGGGGTTTTCCGGGGGCGGCTATGCCGCTCTTTTTGCCGCCGGATGCATAGGCGCATCGCGTTTCATTGGCTTTGGGGTCAGAACAGACTGGT
>CAIPNE010000610.1 GCA_903866355.1 uncultured Gammaproteobacteria bacterium | reverse complement strand
CCGCCACTTCGAGGCGATCGGAACCCAGACTTGCCAAATTCTACTGGCAGGCCAATACAACGGCATTCTTGAGGCTGGACGCCATTACCTTAGCGTGCGCGCCGATTTGACTAATGTTGATGAGGTGGTGGCGCGCTTCAAGGATCCCGCGGAACGAAGCCGCATCGCGCTCGAGGCCCATGCTTTCGCTTTGGCGCACCACACCTACCCGCACCGGGTTGCTCATTTGCTGGAGACAGCGCTTGCGTAGCGCGCAACCAAACCGACATAACCTGGGCCTTCGTGGCTCCTCACGTCAGCCAGTGGTCGGGTTGGTCAGGAAGGGCCGGAAGGATGTTGGATCACGCAATACTCCTCAGCGCTCGCGCCACCCAGCACCCCATTCCTAACCCATGACCCCGCTGCTCACCTTAACCCTCCACACGGCGCTGCGCGCGGCGTTGGCGGCGGGGGACACCGAGTTGGTGTGTTCGGTGGACCTTGGCCGCACGTCTACGCGGGTGGTGCTGGATGCGGCGGGTTGGGGCTGGGATGACCAGCGTTATCCTTACTTGGCAAAGTGCCGGGCGCACACCATTTACTACTGGACGGACGAGGGTTTTACGCCGGTGGCGCGCTTTGGCAACTCGCTATACAAGCTCGTGCCAACGCTGTCGGGGCCGCCCACTTTTGAAATCGATGGCATCAAAATGCTGCCGAGCGCGCAGGTGTCGCCGTACGCCGACGCCGAACGCAAGGTGGGGTTGGTGGGGCCGCGGGGCAAACGTATTCTGGATACCTGCGGGGGGCTGGGTTATTTCGCGGCTTGGTGTGTGGCGCTGGGGGCGAGCGCCGTGCTTTCTTATGAGATCAGCCCCGAAGTGCTGTGGCTGCGCAGCCATAACCCGTGGTCACCCACCGCCAACCCTGGGGTGCGGTTGGTGGCGGGGAGTATTGTGGCGGGGCTGGCGGAACTGCCGGATGCGGGTTTTGATGCCGTGCTACACGACCCTCCCCGTTTTGGCATTGCGGGGGAACTGTATTCACAAGATTTTTACCAGCAACTGGCGCGGGTGCTTGCGCCCAAAGGCCGCTTGTTCCATTACACTGGCAGGCCCAACGCGCTGACCAGCGGGCGCGATGTGCCGGCTGAGGTCGCTAAGCGTTTAGCCCGAGCAGGATTTTCCACCACGTTTAATGGCGATGGCGTGCTGGCGTTCAAAGCCTGAAGGCGGCCCCGCTGGCAGGACCACCCATGAGCTTCACCGACCTCGCCGTTCCCGCCGACCTTGTCAGCGCGCTCGCGCGCCAACACATCAGTGTGCCCACCGAGATCCAAGCGGCCGCCTTCCCCGTGTTGCGGGCCGGTAGCGACGCCTATTTGCGCGCCGAGACCGGTACTGGCAAAACCCTCGCCTACCTCATTCCTTTTTTTGAAGCCATCGATGCACAGCTGCCGGCGACGCAGGCGATCATCGTGGCCCCTACCCACGAGCTGGCCATTCAAATTCAGCGCCAGTGCGTGGAGTTGGCCCAGAATGCCGGCCGGGCGTTGCGCACGCTGCTCCTCATTGGCGGCACGGTACTGGACCGTCAGCTGGACAAACTCAAGAAAAAACCGCAGCTGGTGGTGGGCTCGCCGGGGCGTATTCGGGAGCTCATCGCGATGGGCAAACTCAAATCTCAACACGTGAAATTTATCGCCATCGATGAGGCCGACCGGCTGCTCAGTCGCGATAGCTTGCCGGAGATTGAGGCGATCATTGCGGCGGCCCCGCGCACGCGACAGTTGGTGTTTATCTCGGCCACGCAGGCACCGGAAAGTGTGCCGGTGCTGGCAAAACTGGCGCCGGCTTTGGTGATGGTGCAGGCGGGGCGGGCGGCGGTTAGCCCGACCATTGATCATTACTACATGCTCTGCGAAGAGCGCGAGAAACCCGAGACGATTCGAAAATTCTTTCACGCCCTAGAACCTGAGCGCGCGATTGTTTTTTTTCATCGTAACCAGAGCGCCGCGCAGGTCACGGCGATGCTGCAAGAACAGGGCATCCCGGTGGCCGATCTGGGCGCTACCCTCAACAAGATGGACCGCAAGCAGGCGATGGATGACATTCGCAGCGGGGCCGTGCGGGTGCTGTTGGCCACGGACGTAGCGGCGCGCGGGCTGGATATCAAAGGGGTAACGCATATCTTCAATCTGGATGTGCCCACGCTGAGCCAAGATTATCTGCACCGGGTGGGCCGCACGGGTCGGGCGGGCGCGCCCGGCATTGCCATTAGTTTGCTGGCCCCGGGGGATATCCGCCGGCTGCGGCGCTACGAGGAAGAACTGGGGATCACCTTCCTGCAAGTGCGGGTGCGTGATGGTCATGTGTCGCTAGTGGAACCCGGGCCGCGCCCCGCTTAAGTCCGCGCCGGCATGTCGTGGTCCCGGCGGGGCGCGTTGTCGTGCAGGGCGCCGCCCACAGTGCGTGCGCCTCGCAGCCCCGTTTTATGGCCACACTGACCAACATTGGCCAACTTCACGCCCGCCTCGCCGGGCGCGGCGCCATCAACCTCACGTGGCTCGTTGTGCTGAGGGCTGCTGCCAACGCGCCCGGCGCCGCCATTAAAATCGCCGCCAACTTTATGGCCGCCTCGCGCTGCGCGTGGCCTAATGAATAGACTAAGCTGCGCTTAATCTACCCAGAGGAATTTACTGCCATGTCTGAGGTTTGGACCCACCACCAACGCACCGTCAACGGCTTTCGGATGCACTATGTGACGGCCGGCTCGGGTTATCCGCTGGTACTGCTGCATGGCTGGCCGCAGAGCTGGTTTGAGTGGCGCAAAATTATCCCGGCGCTGGCCCAGCACTACCAAGTTATCGTCCCGGATTTGCGCGGCCTGGGGGACTCCGAAAAGCCGCTGACCGGTTACGACAAACGGACTTTGGCGTGCGATGTGCGCGAACTGCTCTCCCAGTTGGGCTTGGAGCGGGTGGGTGTGATCGGCCACGATTGGGGCGGCGCGGTGGCTTTTTATCTGGCTTACGACCACCGCGCGCTCGTGGAGCGCCTGTTCATCCTCGACATGATCCCCGGGCTATGCCGGGCCGGGGAAGCCTTCCCGCTAGAGTTGGCCATTAAAATTAACCATGTGTTTTTCCACGGCGGCAACCCAGATTGGGCGGCCATGCTGGTTGGCCAGAACATCGATGGTTACCTGCGGCGCTTTCTCACCACGCTGGATTTCAACTACAGCCCGGCGGTGTTCTCGGAAGCCGACATTGCAGAATACGTGCGGG
>CAIPNE010000609.1 GCA_903866355.1 uncultured Gammaproteobacteria bacterium | reverse complement strand
TTCATCCAGCAGCAGCACCTGACCGCTGGTCGGTAACTCCAAACCGCCCAGCAGGTGCAGCAGAGTGCTCTTGCCTGACCCCGAAGTGCCCAAAATTGCGACGCTCTCGCCCGCCTTGAGCGCGAAGTCGACCCCCTTCAGCACGCTGACATCCAGCCCGCCATCGGCATAGGTTTTGGTCAGCGCCACACCGCGCAGGATGGGCTTTGAGTCCAGTTTATTCATGCCGTAATGCCTCTGCGGGTCGGATTCTGCTGGCCTGCCAAGCCGGATACAGCGGCGCCAAGAGGCACAGTAGGGTGGCGGCCAAAACCGCAATCACGACATCGAGTGGCACGAGTTCGGCGGGGATCCTGCTGATGTAATAAACATCTGCAGACAAAATCTGAAAATGGAATAAAGCTTCTAACCCGCCCACGATGGTTTCCACATTTAGTGCCACCAACACCCCCGCAGTGCTGCCCAGCGCCACCCCCGCCACCCCGATCATCAGGCCTTGGGTCATGAACACCCGCAGAATTCGGCGCGGTGTCATGCCCAGCGTGGCGAGTACCGCAATTTCGGTCTGTTTTTCGCCGACCACCATGACCAACGTGGACACCAAATTGAACGCGGCCACGGCGACGCTGAGCAGCAGAATGACAAACATCACGATTTTCTCGGTTTGGAGCGCGCGAAATAAATTAGTGTGGGTGTTAGTCCAGTCGCTGACGCGCAAGTCCGGCAGACGAGTCTGCAGTTGCGCTGCCACGGACGGTGCTTGGAAAGGGTCTTCGAGGCGGGCGCGCCAACCCGTGATGCGGCCGGCCGTGCGAAAAATACGCCCGGTGTCCTCAAGCGCCATAAACGCCGTAGCCTCGTCGTAATCTTGCACGCCCGCTTCAAAAATACCGACCACCGTGACTTGCTTAAGGCGCGGCACAACGCCCGCCGCGGTGCGCATCGGCTCCGGCAACACCAGCGTCACGCGCTCCCCCAGTTCCACTCGCAAGGCCTCCGCCAAGCCACGCCCTAACACGATGTTGAAACGACCCGCTTGCAGGGCGTTAAAATCGCCGCGCCGCATGCGCGACCCCACGCTAGTGACCTGGTCTTCGCGGGCTGGCTGTATCCCGAAGACACGCACGCCATGCACTTCGCCCTGATGGGTTAACAGCGCTTCGGCCGTAATAAAAGGTGCTACCCCCACCACCTGTGCCGCGCTGCCGATGAGGGCGGCGGAGGCGGCAGCATCGGGCAGAGGGCCCGCGGGACTGTCGATGGTGATATGGGCCGACATCCCCAGCAGCCGGTCGCGCAACTCGCGCTCGAATCCATTCATGATTGAAAGTATGGTGATGAGCGCGGCAATGCCCAGCGCCACCCCACCGATCGCGATCGCGGAAATGAGCGAGACAAACCGCGTGCGTCGCCGCGCGCGGGTGTATCGCCAACCAATGAATGCTTCGACAGGAATGAACATGTCACTTGATTATACCGACACCTGCAGCCCGGCGGGGTTGCCCATTCACCATCACGGAACAATCCGATGAAAATCCTCGCCCTAGAGAGCGCGACCGACGCCTGCTCGGTCGCCTTATTGATCGAGGGCGAGATCCAGGAGCGCCACACCATCGCCCCGCAACGTCACACCCAATTGATGCTGCCGATGGTCAGCGAACTGTGCGCCGAGGCCGGCCTGAGTCTGAGTGCGCTGGACGCGATCGCGGTCGGCGTTGGTCCAGGGGCTTTTGCGGGCGTCCGCATTGCCTGCGCCTTGGCCCAAGGTCTAGCCCTCGCCCACGAGCTACCGATAGCGCCCATCTCAACGCTGGCAGCCTTAGCGGTAGGCGGCGCACGGCAGCATGGGGAGTTGGTCTGGCTAGTCACGCTCGACGCACGCCGCCAAGAACTTTACTGGGCGCATTACGTAATCGATTCGGCACTCACCAGCGCGACCTTATTGGGAATTGAGCAGGTGGGGCCACCGAACACCGTGAGGCAACCTGCGACGCCGGGGTGGGGGCTGTGTGGAACCGGCGGGGCAATTTATCGCGCGAGCCTAGCCGCTGACGAGCCCCCTGGCGCGTGGTGCGATCCGCAGTGGCCGCACGCCCAGGACGTCGCACGCTTAGGGGCGAGCGCCGCGCGCCTCGGCCAGTTACAACCCCCTGAGTTGCTCGCGCCGGTCTACCTGCGCGCGGCCGTGTGAGGCCCGGGCGTACCACCGTCTACCTGCACCAGAGCGCCGCCCTAGGCGTGCTTCGCCCCCGCGCGTCCTCGTCGCGAGGGGGCGTGAACCAAGCTGCTGATTCCGCGATGTTTCCCCGACTTATCCACAAATTACACCCAGTTTTTAGTTAAAAAATCCCCAGCCTCATGCACAATATCTAGCGGTTCTTCGCTTGCGCGACCACATATTGTTGTGGTTTCATGCGCCCACGATCGCCACCCTTTACGCGCGCCCGAACGCCCACTTCCGCTGCGCATCGGTCACCTCTCAGCTCGACGTTGGAGAACATCTCATGGACTTAGAACAGTCAAATTTTTCACGCAACGTGGCAGGTAATCCAAGAGCCGACGCGCAACCGGCCGCGCACTTGGAACTTGCCGCGACCGCCCCCGGCGAACTCAAAGTGATCCGGCGTAACGGCAAGGTCACGGTGTTTGATGCCGACAAAATTAAAGTCGCCATCACCAAGGCCTTTTTGGCCGTAGAAGGCGGCAATGCCGCCGCCTCGACGCGCATTCACGAAACCGTCGAAGGACTGACCGACAGCGTCGTGCGCGCCATCACGCGGCGCATGCCGGCCAGCGGTGCGGTGCACATCGAAGACATCCAAGATCAGGTAGAGCTAGGCCTGATGCGCGCCGGCGAACACAAAATAGCGCGCTCCTATGTGCTGTATCGCGAAGAACGGGCCCGAGAACGACACAAGAAGCAGGAGCTCACCGAAGCGCCAACTCAACGCGCCGGACTCAGCGTGACGCGACGCGATGGAACAAGAG
>CAIPNE010000608.1 GCA_903866355.1 uncultured Gammaproteobacteria bacterium | reverse complement strand
CGTCCGAGTTCTTGTATCCGAGATTGGAGTTGATCCCGGTTTCCTCGAACTCCTGGTACAGCAGGGGAATCTTCCGCAGGTAGTTGATGTCGGCGAGCTGTCCGATGAGATCCGCAGAGCGGACTAGTCCAGGGTAGTTCGCAATGTTCGCATAGGCATCGCTCGCGGGCACCGGAAAGCGCGTGTACTCAATATTCGAAATTATTGTATCAACGTCGATCTGTGGCACTTTGCCGAAGCGCTCACGGATAAATATCTTGCCGCGGTTGACGTGATACGGCGTGAGCGAGGCGTCTGTGCCTCCCGGGTTTACGGCAACGGTCTCATTCTGGTCATTGATGACATAAGCGCCCGGACGGTCCTTGCGGCAGACGCCGCGCACGTAACCGATGTCATGACATAGCAGGGAGATTGTGAACTCCATCCAATCCTTCGGTGTAACCCCGCCTTCCGCTATCTGCTTGCCGCGCAGGACAGCCTGACCGACGTCGGCAACCAAGATCGTATGATTGAGATCGTGGTAAGGCGCATCGCTATTTGCGATACTTTCGAGGGCAAGCCTGCCAGTAAAGGCAATGATGTTCGGATACTCTGGCTCCAATAGCCCGTATGTCCGGTTATAAGAAACCTTGAGCTCTTCGACACAGGCGTCGATGATGAGCTTGGTCGAATTGAACATTCATACCCCCTGAAGCAAGACAAAGCCCGGCCAACCTATAACCCCTTCCAATTAGAAAATATTCGACTCGGTCTACTCACAGTGGCAAATATATCGATAAGCCGACAGAGGATCAACTAAACCTACTTGGCAAAACTTACACTCTCAGCTTGTGATTGGCGCATCGATATTTCAAAATCACACGCTACCGCCTCAATCCACTTTAATTCCCAACCGCCGCACTACGTCGCCCCACTTCTGCACTTCTTCACGAATAAACACGCCAAACTGCTCGGGTGAGTTGCCGACGGGTTCAGCGCCGAGCACAGTGATGCGTTCTTTCATTTCAGGTGTAGCGAGACCTTTGGTAATTTCGCTGTGCAGCCGCGCGATATTTTCTTTCGGCGTGCCGGCGGGGGCGAGCAGGCCCCACCAGGTTTCAGCGACGAGTTTCGGCGCACCGGATTCAGCGAAGGTCGCTATCTCCGGCAGCACGCTCGATCGTTTGTTGCTGGCTACGGCAAGAACTTTCAGGCGGCCGGCTTTGGCGTGCGGCAGTACTTCAAGCGTGTTGATGAACATATAGGCGATCTGTCCGCTGATGACGTCCACCAGTGCCGGCTGACCGCCCTTGTAGGGCACGTGCACAATGTCCACCGTGTTCAACTGCTTGAAGAGTTCGCCAGTCAGATGCTGCGAACTGCCATTGCCTGCCGAGGCATAACTCAACTGGCCGGGCTTGGCGCGCGCGAGGGCAAGCAGTTCCTTCACCGATTTAACGGGCAACGCAGGATGCGTAGCGAGCACCTGTGGGCCATAGCCGACCTGCGTGACGGCACTAAAATCGCGCAGCGTATCGTAGGGCAGCGTGCGGAACAGCGTCATGTTGGTAGCTTGTGACGACGAGCCCATGAGCAGCGTATAGCCATCAGGCGCGGCCTTGGCGACGAGTTCAGCCGCAATGTTGGTACTGGCGCCGGGGCGATTCTCGACCACCACAGTGCGTCCGAAGGCCTCCGAGAGGCGTTACGCCGAGATGCGGGCAATGATGTCGACTGCGCCGCCGGGTGCGAAGCCGACAATGATGCGGATGGGTTTGACCGGCCAGCTTTGCGCGGTGGCGGGCAGCGCGTTGAGGATTGCAAACGCTGATAAAAAAATCGTTGCATGCTTCATGAGTGCGTTCCCAAAAGCTACAGCAGAGCCGCAAGTGTAGCGCCGCGCACCGGCCAAATCATGTTACCAACTTTAAATGGAGTTTCAGCCTTGGCAGGCTGCGATTAGCCATGTTTTACTGCGGCTTGATCGTTATTCATGACCCGGGAGATTGGCCGTGCCACGTGTGAAGTTGTTCAAAGCGAAGGAAGACGTCGCACCCGAGCATCACGCGCTGTATGACGAACTGGCGGCGATGCGCGGGCGGCTTAGCGGGCCGGCCAGCGTCGTAATGTACAGCCCGGGCCTCTCCAAACCGTGGAACGACCAAAGCGAGTTTTTGCATCGCCAGACTATCGTTGACAAGGGGCTCGCCG